>JAWVFY010000419.1:0-5413 GCA_033855575.1 Solirubrobacteraceae bacterium | reverse complement strand
GACGTCGTAGCCGCGGTCCTTCCACAGCGTGTAGCCGCCGGTCATCGACTCGACGGTCTCGTAGCCGAGCTCGTCGATCATCGTCTTGGCGGCCAGCGCCGAGCGGTTGCCCGAGGCGCAGTAGAGGATCACGCGCTGGGAGCGGTCGGGGACCACGCCCTCGATGCGCGATTCCAGGAACCCACGCGGCACGTGGCGCGCACCGGGCAGGTGCCCGGCGGCGAACTCATCGGTCTCGCGGACGTCGACGATCGCCACGCCGTTGCCCACGAGAGGCCGTACGTCGGAGGGGTCGACCTCCTGGATCTGGGACTTGACCTGCCGGATGAACTCTGCGCCGGACGGCATGCTCGAAGAAACTCCTGAACTCGGGTCGGAATTCGCTTCAAAAAGTATAGCGACCCCGCGGGGCGGGGCCGGCCGGCAGCGACCGGCGGCGCAGCCACCAGCGCAGCGGTGCGACGCGGCGCCGCGCAGGTCCCGGGTCGCGGGCCTCGCGGCAGGCGCGGCGGTACTCGCAGAGCGTCATGCCCTCGGGCACGTCGGGTGGGTCGACGTAGTTCATCGGACGCGGCATCGGGCCTCCTCCTGGCGCAGCCGGCCTGGGCGGTGCGCGCCGATGGTCCGCCCGCCGCCGGACGGAACGGTGCCTCAGTACGGCTTAGCGCAGCGTGCGGCGCTCGTGGCGCCCGCCGGTGGTGGCGGTGATCGTCACCGACCGGGCGTGCGCGGGCACCGTGGCGATCAGCGTGTCGCAGGCCTTGGCCTGGCGGCGCAGGAAGCGCCGGCTGCCGTGGGCGAGCTGCGCACGCGCCACCACCGTCGCGGAGTGGGCGGTCCGGATCGTCAGCCGCCGGCCGCTGCGGCTCACGCTCGCCAGCGCGGTGCCGCGCGGCAGCGCTCCGCTGCCGGCGGGCAGCGGATGATCGAAGCACGCCGGCCCGTTGTAGACGTCCGCTCCGAAGCCGGTGGACTTCGCGGCGTAGCCCAGCGGGCCCAGGCCGAAGATGTCCTCGACGCTGCGCAGCAGCGAGTAGTGGTTGTACGGCGTGTCGTCGACGGTGCCCGGCTTGATGTAGGGCGAGAGCAGCACGGCACCCACCCGGCCACCGCCGGCGCCCGGCGTCGGCCCGCCGGCGTTGGGGGTGTTGGGAGCAGACTCGACACAGCACCCGTCCGCCCCGCTCTCGGATTCGTCGAAGGCGATCACGAGCAGGCCGCCGTCGCGGTAGGCGCGCGAGGACCTGATCAGCGGGACCCACTGCTCCAGGAACGCGTCGGCGCTGACCAACCCGCCGGGCTGGCCGTCGACGCACGGCGTGTCGTGGCCGTCGTGGCAGAGGTTGGGCGTGATGAAGACGGAGTTGGGGAGGGCGTCGGCGTTGATCGCCGCCCCGAGCCGGTCGAGCGGAACGTCGTTGGCCGCGCAGGCGGGTGAGTCGATGATCGAGTGGAAGTAGACGAACGGGTTGTGGCGCGCCGCGTACTGGTCGCCGGCCGTGGCGCTCTGGGTGCCGTCGCGCTGGTTGAGCGCCGGGTGCCGGCAGGTCTGCGGCTGGGTGGTGCTGTTACCCATGTCCTCCATGTAGCCGCCCCAGGTCAGCCCCTTGGCCATCAGCTGATCGGCCACGGTCTTCACGGGGGCCGGGTAGACGCAGCCGGTGCCCATCGCCTGGCCGTCGGCGCCGATCGTGCCCGGCGCGAAGTCCGTGTAGATCTGGCAGTCGGCCTGCGTCTGCGGGTTCGGCGCCTGGCCGCTGATCATCGCGACGTAGTTGTCGAGGCTCTCGTGGCCGATGCCGTAGTAGTGCGTCAGCAGCTCGCCCTGCTTGGTCAGGGTGTGGGCGAGGTAGGGCGCCTTGGAGCTCGAGCCGAACGTGGCGTCGTAGTCCTTGTTCTCCAGGACGATGACGAAGACGTGCGAGATCGGCGGCGGCGTGGCGGCCGGCGCGGCCGGCGTGCCGACGCTGGCCAGCATGATCAGCGCGAGGGTGAGCACCTGACCCATCACTCGCCGCTCCCGCCGCGGGCCCGGCGCCTGTCGCGCCGGTTCTGGATCCACAGGTAGCCGACGAGGACCGCGACCGGCCCGAAGTACATCAGCGACACGTACCAGTGGCCGAGGTGGGCGAGGATCACGGCGGGAGGGATTGTAAGACGACGACGGGGCGGCCATGTGGCCGCCCCGTGATCGTGGTGTGCTGCTCAGCGAAGGGTCGCTGCTACGGCGTGCAGTGCGCGGTGTTCTTCACGCTCTGGGACGAGCCGTCCACCTGCGAGAAGGTGACCTTGACGGTTCGCTTGCCGCTCTTGCAGCCGCCGATCGACTGGAAGTAGCCGATCTTCTTGCCCGAGACGGTCTTGGTGACCCGGTTGACCACCGACTGCACCTTGACGACCGCGTTGTCGAGGTTGGCGATCGGGTGCAGCAGGGTGTTGTCGACGCTGAAGACCAGCGACACGCCCGAGGACTTCTTGACGTACGTCGCGTCGATCGCGCGATCGATCGCCAGCGGGCAGCTCTTGGCCGGATCGGCCGAGTTCGGCGCGCCGTGGAGGTACAGGGTGGCGTGGTGCTTGCCGCCGTTGTAGTACTTCAGGTCGAGATGGCAGGTGATCGATTTCTGCGACGGGTCAGAGGTGGCACCGGACTGGTTCTCGATGTTGCCCGTACCCATCAGCGAGCCCTTGGGGCAGGCCGCGTCGGACTGCGTGCTGTTGATCGTCGCGGCCGTGCAGGCCGGGAACTTCGTCGAGTTCTCGGCGACGCCGCCGAAGTTGATGTCGTACTTGTTGATCAACGCGGGCCGCTGGCCGGACTGCTCACCGACGGTGTAGTTGAAGTTCAGCTTGATCGGCACGGGCTTCTTGACGGTGCCGGCCTTGGTGGGGGACGTGGACGCAGACACCGTGTAGGTGTTGACCTGCGCCGCGAACGCGACCGCGGCCAGGGCGAGCAGCCCGACGACGGTCACAGCGATGATGCGGAGCTTGCGCAACTCTCCTCCTGGAAAATGGCGTTGGGGGTGGGGGTGGGGAACCGTGCCCAGCCTAGACAACCGGGGGCAGGCCATGCACAGCATTCTCTAAACCCGGTGTGAAGCCAAGGTTGCGGTTATCGTGGCCGCGATGCGACCGCCGGTCGACACGATCGCCGCGCCGCCGTTCCCGCGCGACCTGCCGTGGGTCAACGTCGCGCCGCTGCGGATGGACCAGCAGCGCGGCGGCCCGGTGCTCATCGAGTTCTTCGACTTCTGCCGCGTGCAGTCGCTGCGCACGCTTCCCTACGTGCGCGCGTGGCAGGAGCGCTACGCGCCGGACCTGCGCGTGATCAGCGTCCACGCACCGGGCTTCGAGCCCGGCCGCGACGAGGACGCCGCGCGCGCCGCGGTGGCGCGGCTGGGGATCGAGCACGCCGTCTGCCTGGACCTCGACTTCGAGCTCTGGCAGCTCTACGACAACGAGGGCTGGCCCGCGCGCTACCTGTTCGACAGCGGCTCGATGCTCGCCCACTACCACTACGGCGAGGGCGGCTATGACGAGACCGAGCTGGCGATCCAGGAGCTGCTGGGCGTCGAGCGCGAGCTCATCGGGCCGCTGCGCCCCGAGGACGATCCCGAGGCGCAGAACGTGGTGCCCAGCGCCGAACGCGAGGGCGCCTACTCCGGGCCCTACGAGGCCGGCGGTGTGTGGGCCGTGCTGTCCGGAGCGGGCGAGGTCCGCGTCGATGGCCGCTCGGTCGCCGTCGCCGCGCCCGGCGCGTTCGAACTCGTCGAGCACGAGCGCCACACCGCCGGCGTGCTCGAGCTCGAGGTCGGCCCGGGCGTGACCTGCCACGCGACGTGCTTCACGCCGGGCCTGGCCGGTTGATCGCCTCGGGGGCGACGTCGTCGAGCAGCCGCCGCAGCACGGCGGCGCCGTCGGCACCGATCTCGACGGCGCCGCCCGGCCAGTAGGGGCCGCGCCGGCCGTCGCCCCCGGTGACGTGGCCGTCGAGGACCCACGAGCCGGCGTTGACCAGCCCCGCCCACTCCGCCGGGTCGTCGCCGGGCAGCGGGCCGGTGCGGTGGGTGTGGCCGAACACGATCGTCGGCGCGGCGATCCCGAGCCGCCGTGCGGCCTCGCGCATGCCGTGCAGGCCGCCGCGGCGCAGCGCCTCGCCCGAGAGGTCGGCGCGCACCGGGCCGAGGCCGGCGCGGTTGATCGCCGCGATCGCCACGGGCAGCGCCGCCACGAACGCCCGCCCGCGCAGCGGGCGCCGGCCCTCCCGTGTCAGCGAGCGCCATGTACGCCCAGCGGCCCCGGTCCCGCGCACCGGCCGGCCGCGGCTCGCGCGGGCGGCCACCGCGCCCAGCAGCGCGTAGAGCGGGGCGAGGACCGCCTCGTAGTCGCCCGGCGTGGCGCCGGACGGCGGCGGGCCGCCGAGGACCCGGGCCAGCGCGCCGGCGGCGAGCCGCTCGTAGGCGGGCACCGTGCCGTGCAGGTCGAGGTAGTGGCCGTGGGTGGCGTAGACGCCGTCGGCCAGCCACAGGCCGGGATAGGCGACCGAGACCGCGGCGGGCGCGAGCGCCTCGGCGACGCGCGCCGCCAGCGGCGAGGCGGCCGCGGGCTCGATCCGCTCGGCCAGCCCCAGCTCGCGCCCGCGCTCCTCGCTGAACGGTGCGACGAGGGCGTGGTCGTGGTTGCCCGCGACGAGGATCACCTCGCGACCGGCCATCGCCTCGCCGAGCGCGGCGAGCACCGGCCGGGCGTCGGCCAGCGCCTCGCCTACGGGGCCCTGGCGGAGCTCGACGACGTCGCCCAGCAGGACGAGGCGCTGGCTGCCATTCACCGCGCTCAGCAGCGCGTCGAGCGCTGCGCGCCGCCGCAGGACGTCGACGCCGGTCCGCGCGCCGAGGTGCAGGTCCGAGATGACCAGCGTGGACACGGCGGTCCGCGCTCGGCCGCGGACGCTAGGCCGACGGTGCCGCGGAGGCCATGGCCACGCGGATCGTCTTGGGCAGCATGAAGCGGACGTCCTCGCGGACGACCTGGAACTCCTCGACCGCCTCCACGCCGCGCTCGCGGAAGAACCCGACCAGGCTCTCGACGAGCTCCTCGGGGGCACTGGCGCCCGACGAGATGCCCACGACGCGCTTGTCGGCCAGCCACGCCTCGTCGACCTGGCCGGCGTTGTCGATCAGGTGTGCCTCGGCGCCGTGCTCGCGCGCGACCTCCACCAGCCGCTGCGAGTTCGAGGAGTTCTGGGAGCCGATGACCAGCACGAGGTCGCAGTGCTCGGCCATCTGCTTGACGGCGGCCTGGCGGTTCGTCGTGGCGTAGCAGATGTCGTCGGTGCGGGGCCCGACCGCGCCCGGGAAGCGCTCGCGCAGGCGCGCGATGATCGCGCGGGTCTCGTCCACCGACAGCGTGG
>JAWVFY010000418.1:0-4175 GCA_033855575.1 Solirubrobacteraceae bacterium | reverse complement strand
GTCGACCGCGACAATCCGTACGCTCTTCACGGACCCTGTTGGTCTCCTCCAACCATGCCCGCGAGTATCCCCGATGCCCCTGCGGCGTACGCCGATATCTCGGCCGAACGCGGGGCCTCCTCGCGGTCGGCGGTCGCCCGGATCGCCGAGCTCGTCATTCACCTCGCGATCCGTGAGCTGCAGTCGCTGCACCGGTTCGCCGTGCTCGGCTGGGCGTGGCCCGTCTTACGACAGCTCGCCCAGCTCGGGGTGCTCGTCCTGGTCTTCTCGAACGTCGTCAACCTGCACGTCCACCACTACGCGCTGTTCGTGCTCATCGGGCTCATGGGCTGGACGTGGTTCAGCACCGGGCTCGCGGCTGCGGCCGACTCGCTGGCGTCGCGGCGCCATCTCGTCTTCCAGGCACGCTTTCCCGACCTCGCGCTGCCCGTGGTGGCGGTGGTCGTGCCGCTCATCGACGTCCTGCTCAGCCTGCCCATCCTGCTGGTGCTGGTGGTCGCCGACGGCGCGCTGCAGCCGGCCCTGGCGCTGCTGCCCGTCCTCTTGATCATTCAGTTCGTGCTGATGGTCGGCCTCGGCTGGCTGGCCGCGTCGATCTCGGTCTACCTGCGCGACGTCCCCAACATCATCGGGCTGGGCCTGCTCCTGCTCTTCTACCTGACCCCGGTCTTCTACGACGTCGCGCGGGTGCCCGGCCGCTATGCCTGGGCGCTGCGGCTGAACCCGATGACGACGCTGATCGACGGGTATCGCGCAGCGTTCCTCGACCGCCCGGTGCCGGCGGTGGGGGATCTCCTCGGGCTCGGGGGCGCCACCGCCGCCCTGGCCGTGGCGGGCTGGTTGGTCTTCCGGCGCCTGCAACCCGCGTTCGTGGACGAGCTGTGACGTCACCGCTCGTCGAGGTCACGTCGGTCTGGAAGGCCTATCCGCGCTGGCCGGCGGGGAGCCGCACCGCGCGTGCGGTGCTGATGCGCCGCCTGCCGGCAGCGGTGCGCCGCGGCGATCAGCACTGGGCGCTGCGCGACGTCTCGCTGGCCGCCGCGCGGGGCGAGAGCGTCGGCATCATCGGCAGCAACGGCGCTGGCAAGTCGACCCTGCTGCGCCTCGCCGCGGGACTGGGCAGGCCGACGCGCGGACGGGTGGCGCTGCGCGGCCAGGCCGGCGCGATCCTGAGCCTCGGCGACTCGCTGGACCTCAGGCTCACCGGGCGGGAGAACGCGCTGACGCTCGGGCTCATCGCCGGCCTGTCGGGCGCAAGCGCCCGGGCGCTGGTGGCCGACGCGCTGGCCTTCGCCGAGCTCGAGGACGTCGCCGACGCGCCCGTGCGCACCTACAGCGAGGGCATGAAGCTGCGCCTGGCCTTCGGGACGGTGGTGCAGGTGGTGCCGCAGGTCCTGCTGCTCGACGAGGTGCTGGCGGTCGGGGACCTGCGCTTCCAGGCGCGCTGCCTGCAGCGCATGCGCGAGCTGCGCGAGCAGGGGACGACCGTCCTCTTCGCCTCCCACGACCTCGGCATGGTCGCCGCCGAGTGCGAGCGGGCCCTGTGGCTCGACCAGGGCGCCGTGCTGGCCCGCGGGTCGGCGGGCGAGGTCATCGAGCAGTACCGCGCGGCCCAGCGGGCGCGGACGCTCGCGCGCACCCCTGCGACGTCGCGGGCGCCGGAGTCGGCCGATCTCCGCCTGCGCGAGAACCGCGTCGGCACCCAGGCGCTGACCATCGATCGCGTCGGCGTCAGCAGCCCCGGGGTGACGCCGGAGGGGGAGATCGCCACCGGCGAGCCCGTCACGATCGAGCTCGACCTCACCGTGCACGAGGGGCCGATCGTCGACCCGATCGTGTCGGTGACGATCCTGCGCGGCAGCGAGCGCCAGACGTGCTGTGTGACGACGACGCACGCGGCCGGCGTGCGCCTCGGCCGACTCGCCTCCCAGAGCACGGTGCGGCTGACCTTCGACCGCCTGGATCTGGTGCCCGGCGAGCACGTGCTCGACGTCGGGGTCTACTCGGCCGACTGGGAGGACGTCTACGACTTCCACTGGGGCGCGCACCGGATGTTCATCGGCGGCCCGGGCCCGCCGGAGGGCGTGTTCCGGCCGCCGCATCGCTGGGAGCTCGGCTAGGCGCGAGGCTCCAGGAACGCGCGGTGCTCGAGCACGGCGCCGCGCAGGATGTCGTTGTCGGACGCGTCGACCGCGGCGAGCCCGAGCGCGGCCATCGCCTCGAGCAGGATCGCCAGGCCGGCGACGATCGTCGGGGCCCGGTCGGGGTCGAGCCCCGGTACCACGCGGCGCTCGGCCAGCGGCAGGATCGCCAGGTGAGCGAGCAGGTCATCGAGGGCATCCCGGCGCAGCCGGTCGGCTCGCAGCATCGCCGCCGACTGCGTCGCCGTGCCGGCGACGGCGATGCCGGCGCGGGCGCCGAGGTCGCGCGGGACCTGCTCGGCGAACGTGGCGGCGGCGTCCTCGCGCAGTGCCGCGAGCTGGGGCGCCGTCGGCGGATCGTCGTGCAGATGGCGTTCGGAGTGGCGCACGACCCCGACCTGCGTCGAGACGTGGAAGCGCAGCTTCTTGCCCGCACCGACGATGATCTCCGTCGAGCCGCCGCCGACGTCGATCACCGCGGTCGCCTCGTCGCTCGTGTGCTCGCTGGTGGCGCCGAGATAGGTCAGCCGCGCCTCCTCCTCGCCGGGGATCGTGCGGGCCGCGATGCCGAAGCGCTGGTTGACCGTCCGTGTGAACTCCGCGCCGTTGCCGGCGTCGCGCACCGCGCTGGTCAGCACGCCGATGGCCACGTCGGCGTGGTGCGCGTCGATCGCCTGGCGGTAGTCGGCGAGCGTCGCGTAGACCCGCTCCATCGCGTCGGGCGCCAGTGCGTGGGCGGTGTCGACGCCCTGGCCCAGGCGCGTCACGGTGGAGCGCCGCTCGAGCTCATCGATCCGGCCGTCGGCGTGCAGGTCGGCGACCAGCAGCCGCGTGGAGTTCGATCCCAGGTCGACGACCGCGACGCGCGTGCTCATCCCGCGGGGGCGGAGGTCGCTGCGGGGTAGGGCATCGGGCGGCCGTCGAGCGCGGCGAGCAGGTTGTCGACGGCGCGGTCGGCCATCCGCCCGCGTGCGGCATGTGTCGCTGACCCGACGTGGGGCAGGACCAGCAGGTTGGGCGGACCCAGCAGCGGGTCGTCGAGGGCGATCGGCTCGGGGTCGGTCACGTCGAGCCCGGCTCCGGCGATCCAGCCCTCGTGCAGCGCGCGGCCCAGGGCGGCCTGGTCGACGATCGGGCCGCGCGCCGTGTTGACCAGGATGGCGTGCGGGCGCATCGACCGCAGCGCGCGCTCGTCGATCAGGTGGTGGGTCTCCGGCGTCAGCGGCGCGTGCAGGGTGACCGCGTCGGCCTGCGCCAGCAGCGCTTCGATGTTGGCGTCGCGGCCGGCCAGGACGACGTCCATCCCGAACGCGGCGGCGCGCTCGCCCACCGCCCGGCCGATCCGCCCGGCGCCGATGACCAGCAGCGTCGCGCCCCGCAGCTCGAGCCCGAGGAAGCCGCTGGGCTCCCAGGTTCGCCAGTCGCCGGCCGGGACGGAAGCCGCGGCCTCGGGGAGCCGGCGCGCGACCGCCAGCAGCAGCGCCATCGCCAGGTCCGCCGTGGCGTCGGTCAGCACGTCCGGCGTCACACCGACCGCGATGCCGCGTGCCGCCGCGGCGGCGAGGTCGATGTTGTCGCTGCCCACCGCGTAGTTGGCGATCGCCCGCAGCTGTGGCGCGCCGTCGATCAGCGCCGCGTCGACTCGGTCGGTGAGCATGCTCAGCAGCCCCTCGGCGGGCGCCGCCAGCTCGCGCAGCTCCTCCGCCGTGGGCGGCACGGCGTCGGGCCAGACGCTGACAGCGTGCTGCTGGGCGAGCCGATCCACGGCCGTTCCGGGAAGGCGTCGTGAGATGACCACCGAGGCCCTGACGGTCATTCTCCCCGCCGCTGCCGCCGCGCGTCGGCTGCTTGCAGGGCGCGTTGCCGTCTCTCCGCCCGTCTTGCCGGTCGATCGTTCGGGCCCTATACTTCAGTGTTCGTCGCGGGGTGGAGCAGTCTGGTAGCTCGTCGGGCTCATAACCCGAAGGTCGCGGGTTCGAATCCCGCCCCCGCTATGCAGAACCCCCCTCTCGCCAGGGGGGTTTTGCTCTTTAA
>JAWVFY010000417.1:0-5620 GCA_033855575.1 Solirubrobacteraceae bacterium | reverse complement strand
CGGTCGACGGCCACGTCGGTGGCCAGCCTGAGCCGCCCGTCGGGCAGCAACGTCGCGGTGACCGGAGCCTCGATGGCCAGTGCGGTCTGCTTGATCGTCAGCAGGCCCGTCATGTGCAGCAGGCCTTCGGGCCGGGGCGCCAGCCCGGCCAGCGAGAACGTCACGGTCGGATGGTCCTCGACATGGAAGAAGTCGGACGAGCGCAGGTGCTTGTCGCGCTTGGCGTGCTTCGTGTCCAGGCTGGCCGCATCGATGCGCAGCTCACCCCGGGCGTCGGTGCCCTCCGTCGCAATCACGCCGTCGAACGACGTGAACTCGCCGCGCACGGTCGCGAGCCCGAACATCCCGCGGGCCGCGAAGCGCAGCTCGCTGGCCTCCGGAACCACCCTCCACGCACCGTCCGGCAGCTCGGTGGTCGGGGTCTGCGGGGCCGCTGTCGCTGTGTTCTCCATCAGGCTCACCTCACTGGTAGATCGGACCGTCGGTCCGGTTCTCGCGCAAGGTACCACAGATCGGACCGCAGTCCGCTTCAGCTCGAGCCCTCAGTCCGCCGGCTCGATGAGCCTCGTCTCGTACGCGTAGATCACGGCCTGGACGCGGTCGCGCAGGCCGAGCTTGCCCAGGAGCCCCGACACGTGCGACTTGACCGTCGCCTCCGAGACGACGAGCGCCGCCGCTATCTCCGCGTTGGAGAGCCCGGAGGCCAGCATCCGCAGGACCTCCTGCTCACGTTGCGTGAGCGCCGCCATCTCGCTGGGCTGCCGGGAGACCGCGGCGGGGAGGCGGCGCGCGACCTGATCGAGCAGCTGGCGGGTGACCGCTGCCGAGAGCACGGCGTCGCCCGCCGCGACGGCGCGGACCGCAGCCACGACCTCCTGGGTGGGCGCGTCCTTGAGCAGGAAGCCGCTGGCGCCGGCCCGCAACGCGTCGATGATGTACTCGTCGAGGCCGAAGGTCGTCAGGATGAGCACGCGCTGGCGGGGAAGCCGGCGGGTGGCCTCGATGCCGTCCATGCCGGGCATGCGGATGTCCATCAGCACGACGTCGGGAGCGTGCTCGGTGGCGGCGGCCACCGCCTCCTCCCCCGTGCTCGCCTCGGCGACCACCTCGATGTTGCCCGTCGACTCCAGCACGGCCTTGAAGCCGGCGCGCATCATCGGCTGGTCGTCGGCGATGACCACCCGCAGCGCGGTCATGCGTCCGCTCCGGAGTACGGGAGCGTCGCCGTGACCTCGAAGCCGCGGCCGGGCCGCGGGCCGGCCGACAGGGTGCCGCCGAACATGCCGGCACGCTCGCGCATGCCGATGACGCCGTGGCCCTCCGCGGGCGTGGGCGTCGAGCCGCGCTGGGACCCGTCGCCGACGTCGGCGATCGTCAACCTGAGCTCGTCCGGTTGGTAGCGCAGCGTGATCTCGGTGCGCGCACCGGCGGCGTGCTTGATCACGTTCGTCAGCGCCTCCTGGACGATGCGGAACGCCGAGAGGTCAACCGTGGCGTCGAGCGGGCGCGGCTCGCCCTCGATGGTCAGCGCGGCCTCCAGCCCGGCCGTACGAGACTGCTCGAGCAGCCGGTCGAGATCGGCCAGTCCGGGCTGGGGCGCGAGCTCGGCCTTCTCGCTTCCCCCGCCGCGCAGGAGCATCAGGGTCCGGTGCATCTCGGCCATCGCCTCGCGGCCCAGGTCGGCGATCGACCGGGTGCCCTCGGTCACGCGCGCGTCGTCGCTGGTCGCGCCGAGGGCCTGTGCCTGGACGACCATCAGGCTGACGTTGTGGGCGACCACGTCGTGGAGCTCCTGGGCGATCCGCAACCGCTCCTCGGCGACCGCGCGCTCGGCCAGCAGCGCGTTCTCGCGATCGGCTCGCTCCGCGCGCTCGCGCAGCCCCTCGACGACCCGGGCGCGCGCGCCGCCGTAGAGGCCGAGCGCCACCGCCGCCGAGCAGGAGGCGACCGTCCCGATGGCATAGCCGAGCAGGCCGCCGTGGTCGGTGATGTGTCCCCAGCCGGCTCCGGCAACCAGCGAGACCACGATCACCACTCCACCGGCCGCGGCCGCGGCCGGCAACGTCCGCCGCGCGGCGATCGTGTAGAGGACGGCGAGTGCCGGCAGCAGCAGCGCGTCGTTCTCAGGGATCACCGCCCGCCCGGCCACCGCCAGGACCAGGGCGAGCACGGGCCGGCGGTCGCGGAGGACCAGCGGCGGGAGCGAGCCGGCCAGAGCAAGCAACACGAGAGGCTCGCTGCTGCTGATCGCTCGGTAGAGCGTCGAGACGACGACGACGGCCCCGATGAACAGGATCAGCGGGAGATGGATCAGCGCGAGATCGCGCCGCCTGCCCGACAGCCGGCGAAGCTGCGCACTGAGGGCCGGCGACATCCGCTGAGGGTATCTCCGGCCCACGGTGCGCACTCGCTGATCTACACGTCTCGGCGGCGCAACCGCACGGCGGCCACCGCGATGGTCAGCGCGGCGTAGCCCGCGAACACCGCCAGGCCGACCCACGGCGACAGGCTGTGGGCCTGGTGGCCGAGCTTCATGATCGCGCTGCCCGCGTTGCTCGGCAGATATGGGTCGATGGCGTTCGCGGTGCTGGCGGGCAGGATCGAGACCAGCGGCGGGATCACGAACATGATCGCGGCGAAGGTCGCGATGCCCGCGGCCGTGTTGCGCAGGATCGCGCCGAGCCCGAGCCCCAGCAGACCGGCGAGCGTCAGGTAGAGGGCGGACCCGAGGACCGCGCCGGGGACGCCGCTGTGCGAGAACGCGATGTCGATGTGCTTGGACGACAGGAACGACTGCCCGGCGAAGAACGCGATCAGCGCCGACGGCACCGTCACCGCGAGCCCGACGAGCGAGTAGACGCCGACCTTCGCCCACAGCACCGGCAGCCGCTTGGGCACCGCCGCGAACGTCGACCGGACCATGCCGGTCGTGTACTCGCCCGTGATCAGCAGCACACCGAGCACGCCGATGGCCAGCACACCGAAGTTGACCCCCACCAAGCTGGTCGTCAGGGGGTTGAAGTCGGCCTTGTCAGCCGCGCTCATCGTGGCCCAGCGCGACGCGGTGATCGCGCTGGCGAGCACGCCGAACCCGATGGTGACGAGCGCGCCGGCCAGGAGCGTGTAGACGGTGGAGCGCAGCGAGCGCAGCTTGGTCCACTCGGACAGAGCCACACGGCGCTGGGTGACGCGGCCGGCGGCCGGCGACCGAGGGAGATGGATGGGGGTGGCGGAGGCGCTCATGCGGCGATCCCTTCATGGGTGTCGATGGTGGTCCGGAACTCGACGTCGGCGGCGGTCAGGTCCATGAACGCCTCCTCGAGCGAGGCCTGCTGCGGGGTCAGCTCATAGAGCACGAGGCCGTGGTCGGCGGCGGCCTGCCCGATCTGGTCTGCGGTCAGGCCCTCGATCTCCAGGAGACTCGGCTCGTCGCTGGCGACGCGCACGTCCGGGCCCAGCACGACCTCACGCAGCTGGGTCGCCTGCGGCGAGCGAACCCGCACGATCTTCTTCGACGAGTCGCGCACGAAGTCGGCGACGCTGACGTCGCGGATCAGCCGGCCCCGGCCGATGATGATCAGGTGCTCGGCGGTCACGGCCATCTCGCTCATCAGGTGTGATGAGAGGAAGACGGTGCGGCCCTCGGCGGCCATCGACCGCAGGAGCTCACGGATCCAGTGGATGCCCTCCGGATCGAGGCCGTTGATCGGCTCGTCGAGGATCACCGTCTGCGGATCGCCCAGCAGTGCCGAAGCGATGCCCAGGCGCTGGCCCATGCCCAGCGAGAACTGCCCCACCCGCTTGCGGGCCACGTCCTGCAGGCCGACCAGCTCGATCAGATCATCGACGCGCGAGCGCGGGATCCCGTGGGTCTGGGCGAGCGCCAGCAGGTGGTTGTAGGCCGAGCGCCCGGTGTGGACGGCCCGTGCCTCGAGCAGCACGCCGACCTCGTGCAACGGCGCCGGGTGGTCGCGGTACTGCTTGCCGTTGACGGTCACGCTGCCGGCCGTCGGACCATCGAGGCCGAGGATCAGGCGCATCGTCGTCGACTTGCCCGAGCCGTTCGGGCCCAGGAAGCCGGTGACGATGCCGGGTTCGACCGTGAAGGTCAGGTCGTCGACCGCGGTCTTCTCGCCGTAGCGCTTGGTCAGGTGCCGTGCGTCGATCATGGGGTGTCCTTGGGTGGTCGGGGAGCCGGGGGTGGCTCACTGCGACCAACCTAAGCCGCGCCGCCCGCGTGCACATCGGCCCATGGGCCCGAGTGCCGGGCATCGACCGGCGGAGATCTGCCGGCGGCGTCATCCGCTGGGATGAGGGGTTCGCACGCCCTGCCGTCACGGCTCAGCGCCGGGAAGCGAGGTGCGGCGACTGCGCGACGGTGCTGAGCAGCGGGCGCATCGCGCCGCACATGCACAGGCGACAGACGCCGATCCTGCCGCCATGGGCCATGCAGGCGTCACACTCCCAGCGCAATCCGTACTCCGGACGAGCGGCGGCGGCCGGGGCGGGCGGTGTTCTCATATCCCAGGGCGTGCCTCGGTTGTCGCGCCGGCAAACCGCCGATCAGGAATCTAGACGGATGTTGTCGGCTCGACCGTCTTCGGCAGCGCCCGGGCGCGGCGCGCCATCCCATGCCAGGGATCGCCGGCGTCGGCCAGCCGCCGCGCGGCGGTCCTGACCGTCCAGCGGTCGGGGCGCAGCGCGCGGTCGGAGAGCTCCTCCCAGTGCACGGGCATGGCCACCGGCGCGCGCGGCCGGGGCCGCACCGCATAGGGCGCCACCGCGTGCTGGGCGTAGGCGATGCGGTTGACGTCGACGTAGATGCGGTCGGCGCGGTCGGCCTTGCGCCACTCGAGCGTCAGGCGCCGCGGGTTCTCGGCGACCATCGCCTCGGCCATCGCGCGGGCGAAGCCATGGACCTCGGTGAACGACGGGCCGCGGCGCAGCGGGCAGACGACGTGGATCCCGCGCGAGCCGCTGACCATCGCGAACGGCACGAGCCCGGCGGCGCGCAACCGGTCGCCGGCGTCGCGGGCCGCCGCGCGAATGTCGGCGAACGTGCCGCCCGAGGGGTCGAAGTCGAAGATCAGGCGATCGGGATGCTGCGGCTCGTCGGCGCGCGAGAGCCACAGGTGCGGTGTGATCACGTTCTGCCCGGCGAGGTAGACGAGCGTCGCGACGTCGTCAGCGACGACGTGCGTCACGGTGCCCCCCTTCTTGTCGACCGTTGCGCGCGCGATCCATTCGGGGAAGTGGCGCGGGATCGCCTTGAGGAAGAACCCCGCGCCGTCGATCCCGTCGGGGAACGCCTGCAGCGCCAGCGGCCGGCCGCGGACGAGCGGCAGCATCGCGGCGCCGACGCGCTCGTAGTGGCGGGCGAGGTCGAGCTTCGTGATCCCGGCACGCGGGAACAGCACCTTGTCCGGGTGGGAGAACGGAACATCACGGCGTCCGATGCGTAGCGGCTGGGGCATCTCCCGTACCCTAGGCAGGCGCAGCTGTGAGAGGAGGCCTGACACTTCGGACGGTCCTCGCGAGCGGTCTGCTCGCGCTGCTCGTCGGTTCCGTCTTCACGGTCCTGCTCGTCGCGGTCGTCGATCAGCGCAGATCGAGGGATCGC
>JAWVFY010000416.1:0-9485 GCA_033855575.1 Solirubrobacteraceae bacterium | reverse complement strand
CCTCGTCGGCGACCGCCCGCTCCAGCGGGAGCTCGAGCACCGCCGCGCAGATCTTCAGCCACAGCTCGCTGCGGCCGCCGCCGCCGCTGACGCGGCCGACGTCGACCGCCCCGCCGAGCGCGGCGACGAGGTCCAGCGCGTCGCGCAGGGCGAACGCCACGCCCTCGAGCACCGCGCGGACCAACGCGCCGCGGTCGTGGCGGATCTCCAGGCCGGCGAAGGCGCCGCGCGCGCCCGGGTCGGGGTGTGGCGTGCGCTCGCCGGTCAGGTGGGGCAGGAAGGTCAGCCCGTCGCAGCCCGGCGGCCAGCGCGCGGCCTCGGCCAGGAGCACGTCGTAGGGCGCGTCGAGCGCGTCGCGCAGCCAGCGCAGCGAGCCGGCGGCCGACAGGATCACGCCCATCGCGAACCAGGTCCCGGGGACCGCGTGGGCGCTGGCCTGCAGGCCAGAGCGCGGATCGGCGGCGTAGCCGTCGAGCGCCCGGAGCACGACGCCGGAGGTACCCAGCACCACCGAGACCGGGCCGGGGCGCGTGATGCCCGCTCCGAGCGCGCCGGCCGCCTGGTCGCCCGCGCCGGCGGCGACCGGGATGCCGTCGGACGTGGTCGCGCTGACGGCCGGCGACTCGAGCACCGGCGGCAGCCAGGCCGCATCGACCTCCAGCGCGCTCAGCACCGCCGGGCTCCAGCGGCGTTCACGGACATCGAACCACAGCGTCCCGGAGGCGTCGGTCACGTCGGTGGCGTGCTCGCCGCACAGCCGCAGGCGCACGTGGTCCTTGGGCAGCAGCACCGAGCGCACGCGTGCGTGGGCGTCGGGCTCGTGGCGGGCCAGCCAGCGCAGCTTGGGCGCGGTGAAGCCCGTCAGGGCGGCGTTCCCGGTCGCCGCGGCGACGCCCTCGGGCCCGCCGAGCAGGTCGTCGATCTCGGCGGCCTCGGCAGCGGTGCGCTGGTCGTTCCACAGCAGCGCTGGCCGCACGACCCGGTCCTGCGCATCGAGCGCCACCAGCCCGTGCATCTGCCCGCTGAGGCCGATGCCGGCGGGGCGCCCGGCGGCGGACTCCAATTCGCCGAGGACGTGCTGGGCGCCGGCCCACCAGTCCTCGGGGTCCTGCTCGCTCCAGCCCGGGTGTGGGGCCGAGGTGGGGTGGGGCGCCTCGGCGCGCGCCAGGATCTCGCCCCGCTCGCCGAGCGCGAGGCCCTTGACCGAGGTTGTCCCGATGTCGATCCCGAACGCGGTCACCGCGCCCCGAGGGCCGCGTAGACCAGCTCGTAGCCGGCCACCGCGTCCTTGCGCTCCTGGCTGGCGCGCAGCGCCGGCTCGTCGATCCGGCCGGCCACCTCGTCGATGAAGCGCCACTGCAGCACCGAGCGCTTGACCGCCGCCACCTGATCCTCGGTGTACGGGTAGAGGTCGAAGCCCAGGCGCCGGGTGTCGCCGTCGCGGCCATACCCGGCGCGCCGCAGCTCGAGTGCCAGCTCCAGCGTCTCCATGAACGCGGTCGCGCCGACCATGTTGTCGTCGTCGAACGTGCCCCAGCCGGAGTTGGCGTGCTGGTGGCCGAGCAGGCCTTCGGCGGCCAGCAGCGCGGCGTACTCGGGCAGGTGCTCGCCGTTCATCAGCAGGTGCTGCCAGTCCATGTTGACGGCGACGTTGTCGATCCCCGAGCGCCGCAGCGTGTGGATCACGTGCAGCGTCATGCCGATGTTGCGCATGTAGATCTTCATCGCCGGCTCGGAGTTCTTGTGCTCGAGGAACAGCTGGATGCCCCGGTCGGCGCAACGCTCGGCGGCCTCGGCGACGCCCTCGATGAACCAGCGCCAGTTGTCGGCGTAGCGGGCCTGGAACGGGTAGTTGTAGCCCTCGCCGCCCGGCCAGCAGATCAGCTGGGCGCCGACATCGGCGGCGAAGTCCGCGGCCCGCAGGATGATGTCGCGCGCCTCCCGCCGCAGCCCCGGGTCGGGGTTGGTCAGCGCGCCGCGCCCGAAGCGCGGGTCGAGGTGCAGGCCCGTCGCGATGCAGTAGATGTCGTGGTCGCCGAGCGCGGCGCGGACCGCCTCGAGGTTGCTCTCGTCGAGCTCCTGGGGGTAGTGGAACTCATAGCCGTCCATCATCTCACCGAGTCCCGCCACCGCCCGGGCGACCTTCTCGGCGGTCGGCTCGTGGGCGTGCTCGGGCTGATAGCCCCCGGGCACGAAGCGGGTGACCATCGGGCCGAGGGCCCAGATGCCGAGGCTCGTCTTCACGTCGTCAGCTCCTTGATCGGCGAGGGCAGCGGCTCGCGGGCCTGCGCCGAGCGGCGCGCGAGCTCCAGGATCTCGAGGACCGCGAGGCTGTCGCGGGGGTCGACCGGTGCGGGCGCCTCGCCGCGCGCCCAGTCGCGGACCGCGGCGTAGAAGTCCTGATAGCGCCCGGGCTCGAGCGCCACCGGCGCGCCGTCGAGCAGGCCCGGAGGCGCCTGGCCGTAACCCGGATCGCCGGGCCGCACGCCCGCGGCCAGCTGGTCCTCCTGTGGATCGAGGCCGTCGCTGGCGAAGCCCGCCCGCAGCCCGCTGACCCGGAAGCGCGGCCCGAACAGCGGCGCGGTCGCGCTCATCCACAGGTGCGAGCGCACGCCGTCGGCGTGCTCGAGTGCCACGAAGACGTCGTCGTCGACCTGGGCGCGCGGGCGCCGCGCTGCGACCTCGGCGTAGACCGAGACGGGCGGGCCCAGGAGAAGGACGGCCTGGTCGACGAGGTGCGCGCCGAGGTCGAGCAGCAGCCCGCCGCCCTCCGTCGCGTCGCCGCGCTCGCGCCAGCCGCCGTCGACCACCGGGCGAAAGCGCTCGAAGCGCGACTCGAAGCGGACGAGCTCACCCAGCGCACCCTCATCCACGAGCCGGCGGACGGTGAGGAAGTCGCCGTCCCAGCGCCGGTTCTGGAACACCGTCAGCCGTCCTGCGCGCTCGAGCAGCAGGCGGCCCTCCGCGGCGCTCGGCGCCAGCGGCTTGTCGACGACGACGGCCAGCCCGCTGTCCAGGCCTGCCAGCGCGAGCGGCACGTGCGAGCGGTTCGGCGTGGCCACGACGAGGACGTCGATGTCGCCGACGAGCTCGTCGATGCCGCCGACGACCCGCACGCCGGGGTGGGCGGCCTTCGCGCGCGCTGCGCGCTCGGGCGAGCGCGTCAGGACCGCACTGACCTCGAGCCCCTCGACCGCGGCCACCAGTGGGGCGTGGAACACCTCGCCCGCCAGGCCGTAGCCGGCGATCCCGACCCGCAGCGCGGCGCTCACGCGAGCGCCTCCCGGACCATCGCCAGCGCCCGTGCCTGGCCGACCGCGTCGTCGCGGCCCAGCAGCGGGGGGCGCCCGTCGCGGATCGCGGCGGCGAGATCGGCGAGCTCGAGCCCGTAGTGGCTGACCGCCGGCGCCTCCTCGCGGACCGCGTCGGCGCCGTCGGGGACGATCTCGATCACCGGCTGCTCGGCATGCCAGGGGTCCAGGAGCCGCACGGTCCCGCGCGAGCCGATCGCCTCCAGCGAGGCGCGATAGGGAAGGTCGAACGCGCAGTCGAACGCGCTCAGCACGTCGCCCGCGTGCTCGAAGACGCCGGCCACGCGCGCGTCGACGCCGCTGGGCGCCATCACCGCGCTGGCCTGGACGCGCGACGGCTCGCCGGCCAGCAGCCGCGCGGCGCTCAGGCAGTAGGCGCCGACGTCGAGCAGCGCGCCGCCGGCCAGATCCGGGGCCCAGCGCACGTCGCCCGGCCGGTCCAACACGAACGAGAAGGCGCTGCGCACGAGCCGTAACTCGCCGATGGCGCCCTCGCCGATCAGCTCGGTCAGGCGCGCGACCTGCGGGTGGTGGCGCCACATGAAGCCCTCGGTGAGCACCAGCCCGCGCGTCTGCGCTTCGTCGAAGCAGCGCTGCACCTCCGCCGGGTCCGTCGAGAATGGCTTCTCCACCAGCACGTGCTTGCCCGCCTGCAGCGCCCGCAGCGTCCATTCGACGTGCAGCGCGTTGGGCAGCGCGATGTAGACCGCGTCGACGCCGGGGTCGGCCAGGAGCTCCTCGTAGGAGCCCAGCGCCCGCGGCACGCCGAGCTCGCGGGCGTGGGCGGCGGTGCGTTCGGCGTCGCGGCCGCCCACCGCCACGACCTCGACATCCTCGGCCTCGGCGGCACCGGCGACGAGCTTGAAGTTGATGCGCGCGGTCGCGAGGAGCCCGAGCCTCACGAGCCTCAGCCCCACGACCCTTCGATCATCGGCCGGTAGCTGACGGTCAGCATCCGCATGTCGCGCGGGCGCGTCACGCAGAACAGCACGACGTCGGCGACCTCCTCGGCGCTCATCATCCCCTCGGTCGAGCCCTCTTCGCGGCCTGTGCCCATCGCGAAGTCCGTGGCCACACCGCCCGGGCAGACGTTCGTGGCCCGGACCCCGTGCTCGCGCAGCTCGTGGTCGAGCGCTCGCGTGAACCCGAGCTGGCCGAACTTCGAGGCGTTGTAGACCGCCTCGCCGGGGAAGGCCCGGAGGCCGGCCACGGACGCCAACGCCACGAAATCGCCGCCGCCCGCCGCGATCAGGTGCGGGAGCGTCGCCGCCGCCGTGTACAGCGTGCCCTTGAGGTTGATGTCGATCATCGCCTCGAGGTGCTCGGGCGCGAGCTCGAGGAACGGCCCGTACATGCCGACCCCGGCGTTGGCGACCACGCAGTCCAGGCGCCCGAAGCGCTTGACCGCCGCCTCGACCGCGCCGAACACCGCCGCGCGATCGGTCACGTCGCAGGGCACGCCCAGCGCATCGGGCAGCCCGAGGTCGTCACCCGAACGGGACAGCAGCGCCACCTGCGCTCCCTGCGCCGCGAACGCTCGCGCGATCGCGGCGCCGACGCCGCGGCTGGCCCCGGTGATGAGCGCCGTCCGCCCGGTCATACGCGCCCGCTCGCGGCGCTGCGCCGCCTCGAGACCGAGTCGAGCGTCACGGCAGCCAGCAGCACCAGGCCGGTCACGATGTACTTCGTGCCCGCGCTGACGTTGATCAGGCCCAGGCCGTTGTCGATCATCGCGATGACGACGGCTCCGAGGATGGCGCTGCTGACCTTCCCGCGGCCGCCGAACAGCGACGTGCCGCCGATGACCGCCGCGGCGATCGAGTACAGCAGCGTCGAGCCGCCGCCCGTCGAGGTGTCGACCGAGCTCAGGCGCGACGCCAGGATGATGCCGCCGAGCGCGGCCATCCCCCCCGAGATCGTGAACACCGCCATGCGGATGCCGGCGACGTTGATGCCGGCCCGCCGGGCGGCCTCGGCGTTGCCGCCGACGGCGTAGACGTGGCGGCCGAAGCGCGTCCGCGTCGCCACGAACGTCCACATGATCAGCAGGCCGAGCATCACCAGCCCGACGTAGGGGATGCCACGGTCGGTGTCGGCCCACTCGATGACGAAGATCCCGGCAGCCGCCGTCGCCAGAATCCGCAGCCCGATCAGGACCCACGGGACGTTGGGCAGGCCGGACGCGGCGCGGCGGCGGACGGTTGTCGCCTGCTGGAGGACGAAGCCGCCGATGCAGACGATCAGCACGACCCAGGCAAGCGTGTGACCGACGTAGTCGTTGGCCAGGCCGTTGACGAACTTGTTCTGCAGGACGATCGTGCCCTTGTTGCCGATCACCAGCAGCACGACGCCGTTCCACGCCAGCAGGCCGGCCAGCGTCACGACGAACGACGGGACGCCGAGCTTGGCCACGAAGAAGCCCTGGCCGAGGCCGATGGCCGAGCCGACGCCGATCGCGGCGACGATCGCCAACGAGGTCGGCCATTGCGAGCCGTCGGGCAGCAGCAGGACCGCGGCCACCACGCCGCCCATGCCGCTCACGTAGCCGACCGAGAGGTCGATCTCGCCGAGAAGCAGGACGAAGACGATGCCCATCCCGATGACGGTGATCGCCGCCATCTGGGCCAGCAGGTTGACGAAGTTGCCCGCGGTCAGGAAGTTGGCGTTGCGCGTCTGGAAGTAGAGCGCGATGACGATGATCCCGACGACGATCGGCAGCGCGCCGAGCTGGCCGTTGCGGACGCCGACCCACCACTCGCGAACCGCTCCGAGCACCGTGGCGGTGGGCGGGGCAGGCGGCGGCCCGGACCCGGGCCCCGCCGGCGTCGTCTCGACGGCCGCGCTCATGTCAGCACCTCAGCTTGCATGCCGGGCACGTGGTGCAGCGTCCCGGCCGTGATGGCCTCGACGACCTCGCGCTGGTTGGTCTTGTCCTTCTCGAACTCGGCCACCGTCTGGCCGAGGCGCAGCACGGTGATCTTGTCGGCGACCTCGAAGACGTCGCTCATGTTGTGGGAGATGAGGATCACCCCGAGGCCGTTCTCGGCCAGCCGCCGGACCAGGTCGAGCACCTGACGGGTCTGGGCGACGCCGAGCGCCGCGGTCGGCTCGTCGAGGATGACGAGCTTGGAGTTCCACAGGACCGCCTTGGCGACGGCCACCGACTGGCGCTGGCCGCCCGACAGCCCCGCGACCTGCTGGCGCAGCGAGCTGATCGTGGTCACCGAGAGGTCCTTGAGGACCCCCAGCGCGCGCTCCTCCATCTTGGCCTCGTCGAGGCGCCGGAAGGTCGAGCGCAGCTCGCGACCCAGGTACATGTTCTGGACCACGTCGAGGTTGTCGCACAGCGCGAGGTCCTGGTAGACGACCTCGATCCCCAACCGTGCGGAGTCCTTGGGCCCCGTGATCGACACGGGCGATCCGTCCCACAGGATCTCGCCCTCGTCAGCGGTGTAGATGCCCGCGACGCACTTGGTCAGCGTGGACTTGCCGGCGCCGTTGTCGCCGACCAGGGCCATCACCTGGCCGGCCTCGGCGTGGAAGTCCACGCCGTTGAGCGCGGTCACGGCGCCGAAGCGCTTGTAGACGCCTCGCAGTTCGAGCAGCACGTGTTCTCCTCCTGGGTGGTCAGACGGTGGCGCCGCGATCGTACGGCGGCGCCACCGTCCCCGTCGAGCGGTCTAGAGGCCTGCGGCAGTGCAGTCTGCGGCGAACTTGCCGACGCAGATGTCCTTACGCAGCAGGAAGCCGTCCTTGATGACGGTGTCCTTGATGTTGGCCTTCGTGACGGCCTGCGGCTGGAGCAGGACCGACGGCGTCTTGGCGGTCTTGTTGTCGACCGTCCCGTTCGTCGTCGGCGTCTGGCCCTTGGCCAGCGCGATGGCCAGCTTGGAGGCCGCTGCGGCCTCTTCCTTGACCCGCTTGTAGACCGTCATGCACTGCTCGCCGGCGAGGATGTGCTGGATGCCCTCCGCCGTCGCGTCCTGCCCGGTGACCGGGACCGGCTTCAGCTTGCGGGCGTTCTCCGCGCTGATGACCGAGTTGGCCAGGCCGTCGTTGGCCGCCAGCACGCCGTTGATCTTGTTGCCGGTCTGCTGGAGCATCTGCTCGTAGATCGTCAGCGCCTTCTGGTTGTCCCAGTCCGGAACCGACTGGTTCGGGCCCTTCTTGTAGTCACCCGCGGCGTACTTCGGCCCGAGGACCGAGTCATAGCCCTGGGCGAACAGCGTCGCGTTGTTGTCCGTCGGGGAGCCGTTGAGCTCGGCGACGGTGGGATGCGACACGCCACTGGCCCCGAGGCAGTTGACGAGCCCCTGGCCCTGGAGCTTGCCGACGGCGGTGTTGTCGAACGAGACGTAGTAGTCGGCTCCGCCACCCAGCGTCAGGCGGTCGTAGTCGATGACCTTGGCCCCACGGCTGTGGGCCGTCTGGATGATCGCCGCACCCGAACCGGGGTCGAGGTCGACGAGCAGGATGACCTTGGCCCCGTTGGTCAGCGCCTGGTCAGCCTGGCTGCGCTGCGTGCTCGGGTCGCCCTGGGCGTTGACGATCGTCGCGTTGACGCCCGCCGCCTTGAACGCGGCGTCGAGGTACCTGCGGTCCTGCGTCTCCCAGCGCACCGACGACTGCGTGTCGGGCAGCAGCACCGCGACCTTCGCCGTCTTGGTGCTCGAGCTCGAGCTCGCCCCGCTGGTCGAGCTGTTGCTCTTGTTGCTCGATCCACATCCAGCCGCAACGAACGCGGCGATAGTGAGTGCCATCGGCACCCAGATCCTGAACCTCACGTGCTCCTCCTCCTGTTGGTTGGAACGATTCATCGGCCGACCGCCGTCCGCAGCGCGCCCGAAAGCGCGCGCTCCGACTCGCCGACCACCAGCACGAGCGCGCCGAGCATCTCGGCCCGCCCTTGCAGCTCTCCCGCCACGATCTCCACCCGCTCGGCCGCGGTGGGCAGCGCGAACCGCCGCACCGCCTCGCGCAGGGGGGTCAGCAGCAGCTCGCCCGCGGCGGCCACGTCGCCGCCGACGACGATCCGCTCGAGGCTGAGGTAGTTGCACAGCGCCGCCACCGCACGGCCGACGAACGTCCCGGCGTCGGCGATGGCGCGCGTGGCGCCGGGGTCGCCCGCCAGGGCCAGCGCGACGATCGAGCCGATCGTGACGTCGTCGCCGTGCGACCGGCGCAGCAGCTCGACCAGCGCATCGCCGCCGGCGTAGGTCTCGAGGCAGCCGCGGTTGCCGCAGCGACACATCGGGCCGCGCTCGTCGACGAGCACGTGGCCGATCTCGCCGGCGGTGCCGCCGGCACCGCGGTAGAGCCGCCCGTCGAGCACCAGCCCGCACCCGACGCCGCTGGAGACCATGACGTAGGCCAGCTCACGAGAGCCGCGCCCCGCGCCGAGGACGGCCTCGGCCAGCGCGCCGAGGTTCGCATCGTTGTCGACGTGGACCGGCACGCCGAGCCGAGCGGCGAGCTCGTCGGCGACGTTGAGGCCGCGCCAGCCGGGGAGGACGCCCGTGCCGGCGACCGTCCCCGAGTCGCGGTCCAGCGGCCCGGCGAGGCCGACGCCGGCGCCCAGCAGCTGATCGCGCGCGATGCCCGCGTCGTGCAGGACCTCCTCGGCGAGCTCGGCGGCGCAGTCGAGCGCCTCGGCTCCGGCCTCGTCGACGTTGACCGCCCGGGTCGCCTCGGCCAGGATCGTGTGGTCGAGGTCGGCGACGGCGACCGTGACGATCGGGTGGTCGAGGCGAATGCCGAGCACCGCGCCGGCCGACGGGTTGAGGGTGAGGATGGTGGGCGGGCGGCCGTTGCGCCGGGTCGCTCGATCGCGATCGTCCTCGACGCGCTCGACGACGATCCCCGCCGACTGCAGGTCGGCGACGAGGGTGCTGACCGTCGAGCGGGCGAGGCCGGTGCGGCGCGCCACGTCGGCGCGGCTGGTGCGCCCGCCGGAGCGGACGGCCTCGAGCACGCGGAGGCGGTTCATCTCGCGCAGGGCCCGCAGCGATCCGGTGGGTTCGGCCATCTGCGGGCGCGAGCCTCCACCGTTGGGATGGTTTTGTCAAGTCTCGATCAAACCTGGCGCTTGCAGTGGACGAGTTTGGCTGGGGCTCGGCAGAACGCCCGCCGGACTCGACACGGTGTCAAGTCCGGGATAGCATCCGCGCGTCGGGA
>JAWVFY010000415.1:0-2905 GCA_033855575.1 Solirubrobacteraceae bacterium | reverse complement strand
GCCTTGGACCTGGTTCATCAGGAAGATCCAGAACCCGATGAAGATCAGGAACGGCAGGATGTAGGTCAGCAGCGAGAGCCAGCCGTTGGACTTCTTGCCCTCGACGTCGTAGTTGTCGAGCCGGTGGGCCGCCTTGGCGTCGTTGAGGTCCTTGATCAGCGTGGTGGCGTACTGGTCGGGGTAGCCGATCTCGTACTTGCTGCCGTGCCGCGGCGTGACCTGGATCGTGTTGTCCTTGGTCTTGACGTCGACTTCGCTGATGGCGTTGCCGGCCAGCTGGCTCTGGAAGTCGCCGAACTGGGGCTTGGACGATCCGCTCGGGCCGGGGCTGATGAGCTTCTGCGCGAAGAAGGCGAGCACCACCACGATCAGGATGGGAAATGCTGCGCTCTTGAAGAACCGGCTCATGAGAGGGGAGGGGCTGCCGACGCTGGGGCCGAGTCGATCAACAGTACCAGGGTGGTTTGTGCAAATCGGCCGGTCGCATGCTGTGGTTCAGCGTTCAGTCTCCGGATCGGTCACCCTGTTGCAACGCGGCGACATAGGGCAGGTTGCGGTAGCGCTCGGCGTGGTCGAGGCCGTAGCCGATGGCGAACCGGTCGGGGATCTCGAAGCCGACGTAGCGGGCGTCGAGGTCGATCTTGCGGCGATCGGGCTTGGTCAGCAGCGCGCAGACCTCGACGCTGGCCGGGCCCCGCGCCGCGAGGTTGCGCAGCAGGTAGTGCAGCGTCAGGCCGCTGTCGACGATGTCCTCGACGATCAGGACGTTGCGGCCCTCGATCGACGCGTCGAGGTCCTTGAGGATCCGCACGACCCCGCTGGAGTCGGTCGCCGAGCCGTAGGAGGCCACCGCCATGAAGTCGACCTCGCAGGGCACCGAGATCTCGCGCATGAGGTCGCTGAGGAAGAACACGGCCCCCTTGAGGACGCCGACGAGCAGCAGATCGCGGTCGGCGTAGTCCTCGGAGATCCGCCGGCCCAGCTCGGCCACCTTGCGGCGCAGGTCGTCGGGCTGGACGAGGATCTCGCCGATCGAGGGGTCGCGCATCGAACGGCGCAGGCTAGTGCTGCACCTCGGCCGGCAGGGGCGGTGTGCGGGAGAAGCGCAGGACGCCGGCGCGCACGACGGCCCGGGCGCCGTCGCCCAGGTCGAGCATCGCGTCGTCGGTGAGCTCGAGGACCTCTTCGAAGCGCGAGACGGTCCGCGGACAGAGTGCGCCCGTCGCGTCCTCGGCCAGCCGCCGCAGGACCAGGCGCCCGAGCGCGGGCGGCAGGATCCGCAGGTGCGCCAGCGCGACGTGATCGCGGCCGGCCAGCGCCGTGTCGACGATCTCGTCGAGCACCGCCCCCTCCTCGCGCAGCAGCTGCGCGGTGCGCAGCACGTTGCGCTCGGCGGCCGGGTGGACGGCGCGCAGCGCCGGCACCAGCCCGTTTCGTACTCGCCCGCGCGCGTAAGCGTCGGTCTCGTTCGTCGGGTCGTCGACCCAGGTCAGCCCGCGCGAGACGCAGTGGGCAGCGGTCTCCTCGCGGGTGGCCCCGAGGAGCGGGCGCACGAGCCGGCCCTCGCGGGGGGCCATGCCCAGCAGCGCGCGGCGCGAAGGCGAGGAGGCCAGCCGGTAGAGCACCGTCTCGGCCTGGTCGGTCATCGTGTGGCCGGCGGCCATCAGGGCGTCGCGGCGCTCGGCGCTCGCCGCCGCCGCCGCGTAGCGCACCTCGCGCCCCCACGCCTGCACGTTGCCGGCGTCGGCGGGCCGCTGGGCCCGGTGGACCTCGAGCTCGACCCGCAGCCGCGCGCAGAGGCCGCGGCAGACCGCCTCGTCGGCGTCGGAGCCG
This sequence comes from Solirubrobacteraceae bacterium, assembly GCA_033855575.1. GTDB lineage: Bacteria > Actinomycetota > Thermoleophilia > Solirubrobacterales > Solirubrobacteraceae > BP-464. The sequence goes on along the minus strand of JAWVFY010000415.1, from coordinate 1,072 downwards.
TCGCGCAGCCCGTAGTTGACGTGAAGCGCCGCGGCCTCCCCCAGCCGGGCGGCGCAGTCGAGCAGCGCCACGCTGTCGCGGCCGCCGCTGAGCAGCACCACGACCCGCCCTCCCCCGGGGAGCAGACCCGTCGCCCGCACACGCTCGAGAAGATCCATGCCGCGCGCCAACCTACCCGCTGGCTGGTGTCGGTCGGGCCACGGCCAGGAACAGCTCGGTCGGCTCGGTGAAGCCCTTGAGCCGGACCTCGCCGATGCGCTCGAACTCGAGGTGCGGCGCGCGCGCCTGCTCGACGACCGGCCGGGTGACCAGCACCTCGCCGCCGGCGGCACGGGCGGCGACGCGTGCGGCCTGGTTGACCTCGCGCCCGTAGTAGTCGCCGTCGCGGTAGAGCGTCTCGCCGTAGTGGATGCCGATGCGCGGCAGCGGCCGCAGGTCGTAGAGCTGCTGGAAGCCCACCGCCCAGTCGGTCAGCTCGGCGGGGTCCGACCCGACGACCATCACCTCGTCGCCGATCGTCTTGATGATCCGCGCGTTGTCGGGCAGGGTCAGCTCGACGGCCTCGACGAAGCGCTCGACCGCCTCGACGGCCTCCTCGTCGCCCTCCTCCTCGGTCAGCCGCGTGTAGCCGGCGAGGTCGGCGAAGGCGATGGCGACGCGCAGGCGCCCGAGGTCCAGCGAGGCGTCGCCGAGGTCGGCCTCCATGTGGCCGATGACGTCCTGCTCGACGAAGTGCTGCAGGAAGCGCTGGTGGACGTGGTCCATGATCGGCGAGGCGAGCGGCAGCAGCTCGCCGGCCAGCCCCTGCATCTCCTCGGCCATCTGCAGCCCGGGGACGCCGTCGCGCATCAGCGGCTCGTGCACGTAGAGGTGGAAGAGCTTGACCTCGGCGTCCGCGATGCGCGCCAGCGACTGCCCGTTGACGCGCTCGAGCTGGGCGGCGCCGAAGCCGATCGTGGTGATGATGCGCGAGATCAGCGCCGGCTCGAGGCCCGTCTGCTCGGCCGCCTGCTCGAGCGAGAAGAACTCGGTCGGCGACGACAGCAGGTCCTCGATGTAGCCGAAGGCCAGC
>JAWVFY010000414.1:0-5636 GCA_033855575.1 Solirubrobacteraceae bacterium | reverse complement strand
TCGGACGATTTCCGCAAGGTTGTTGCAGTCGGGCGCGAAGTTGTGACATTCGCGGTTCACGTGAACCGCGCGCCGCTCTCGCTCCGGACGATGAGCGAGCGCAGAATGATGCAGCCCTGGCACCGAGCTGTTGCAGTCCGGCACAGAGCTGCGACCAACGCGGTTCACGTGAACCGCGCGCGAGCGCGGAGGCCACTGTCTGCCTCGCTCGCGCATTGGACGAGAAGCAGGAGCGCTCCGCCTATTTGACGCTCGACGTTCTGCCGGGTCCACGGCAACTGTCCTGCCCGACAGCACGCGCAACCCGACCAGCTGCGTCGATGTCGGCTACTGGGGGATGACCGGCAGCCGCACGAAGGAGTCGTAGGCGGGGCCTCGGAGTACGCGCAGCTGGCCGCCCACTTCGTTTGCGAGATCCGGCAGGGGCGTCGCGGTCGCCGGGGTGTTGGCGGTCGCGATGGTCAGGCGGATCCTGTCGCCAGCCTTGAACACGCTCGAGGTGGGATAGATCTCTATGTCGTACGACGCCGGATCGTTGGGCGTGACCGGCTGCTGGGACTCCTGAGTGAATGGGTGCCAGGGGCGGATCATCACGCCGCTGGCGAAGGTGGAGCGCCGATGGTCGACCACCCGCTGGCTGGCCAGGAGGTATCCGGCGGTCAGCTGCGTCGACTGTCCCTGCGGGTTGACATCGGAGAGCACGGCAATGAGCGTCGCGTCGGACGCTCCGGCGAGCTCGGCCCAGATGTGGGCGAGGATCGGCCCGGTCACCTCGGTGTTGCTCTTGAGCGGTGCCGTGGTGTACGTCAGCGCGCTGGCCTCGTACGTGGAGTTGTCCGTCTCGCACGGAGTCCCCTTGACGATGCCGGCCGTCCACTGGGAGAGCATCCGCGAGCAGGGGCTCGACGCGGGCAGCAGCGGCTCGGTGTCGGCTCCCGGCGCCGCAGCCTTCGCCGTCTGGAGCGTCCCGCCCTCGTTGAGGTGGTAGGGCGTGTAGCGCGCGTCGGGCACCGGCCACGTGGACGGGTGCTCCCAACGGTCGCCGCCGATCGGATAGAGGTTGACGTGCGGCAGGCCCTGGACGCCGTTATCGGTGCCCTTGAGCCAGTGGTCGAACCAGCGCACGACGACCTGCTCCTCGGTCCCGATCCCCATCTGGTCCCAGATCGCCGCGTCGGTCGCGCTGTGGTAATTGGGCGTCTGGAACCAGACCTTGTCAGGCGAGTGGACCAGCTTCTCGTAGAGCAGCGGCTCACCGCGCTGGAAGATGTCCCACCATCCGCCCTGCCACATGACCGGGATCCGCAGCGACGCGATCCGCGTGATCGGCGAGCGCTCCTGGTAGAACGGCCCGTCGTAGGCAGCGTCACCGCCGGTCGCCATCGACAGCGCCTTCGCGCCCACGAACTGGGCGTCGTCGGTCAGGTGGCCCGGGTACGTCGATGCGGCGCTGGCGGGATCGCTGGCCAGCGTCGACGGCGGCTGGTTGGTGTCCGAGGTCGTCAGCCCCATCCACAGTGGGATGAAGCCCGCGTCGACCGCGCCGCCGTGGAACGTAACGTCGCGGTAGGCGTCGGCCATCACCGCCTGCCCGAAGACGGCCTTAACCGCGCGCGGCTTGCCCTCGGCCACACGCCTCGCGTCGGCCTCCGCCACGAGCATCGACGTGATCGCCATGTACGAACCGCCGTAGGTGCCGACCGTGCCGGTCGACCACGACTGGCGCTGGATCCAGTCCAGCACCTCCTCGTAGTCCTGCTGGGTGCGCGCCCCCCACGAGTCCCACTGGCCGCCGCTCGCGCCGGTGCCGCGGTCGTCGAGCACCATGACCGCGTAGCCGTCGGCGATCATCGCCGGGTCCTCGGCCGCGCCACCCCCGCCCGGCTGGCAGTACGGCGGGCCGTTGCCGTCCTTGTTGTAGCCCGTGACCGTGAGCACGGTCGGCACCCGGCCGTTGCTGTCGGGCAGATAGACGTTGGCCCTCAACACGACGCCGTCGCTCATCGTGATCGGCACGTTGCAGAGGTTCGTCGGCGCCGCCAGCGCGCTCGGCGCCTGGATCGCGGCCGCGAGCGCGAGCACCGCCAACGTTGCGACCAGCCGGGCCCTCATCGGATCGCCATACCGCCGGCCGGAGCGGCGACCGGGTTGCTGCGGCAGGGCTGGTTGAGCAGCGTGTCGCAGGCGGGCAGCGGCGTCTCGGCGTGGCCCTCGGGCAGATAGCCCAGGACGATCGCCGACGGGTGCGCCGGGTCGGCGTAGACGCCGTTGATCTCAGGGGTCTTGATGTAGTTGAACGACCAGCCGCCGGTCTCCCCCGTCGGCGCGTCGATCCACAGGCGGACGCTCGAGCCCTTGCGAAAGACGTAGTCGAACGGCCACAGCTGGACGCGCATGAAGGTCGGGCGCCCGGGCGCGAGCGGGCGGGCGTCAGCCCGCCGGTCGGTGTGGAACGGCGCGAGCGCGGTCGAGCGCGCGGGGTCCAACGCCCGGTGCGACGCGCGCAACCAGCCCCGGGCGACATAGACCTCCTGCCCGTCGGGCCGAACCTCGGTAAGCGTGATCTGCAGGTCAGTGTCGGCGCTGATGCCCACGTTGCCCTGCGGGAAGTCGGCTGGGCCGCTGCCGGGCAGTGCGGTCGAGCTCAGCCAGACGTCGGCGGAGCCCGAGCCCAGGAACTCGGCGTCGCGGTCGAGCGCCGGCGTCGTGTAGCTGACGGACGCGCCCGCCGGCTCCGGCGCCTTCCACAGCACGTTGTGCTGGCCGGCGACGGTTCCGTCCTCCGTGCCCACCGCCGGTCCTGGGTAGGCGTAGGTGTCGGGCTGGTCATCGCCGGTCGGCTTGGTGAGGCCGAGCGTCCCGCCTGAATGGAAGTAAAGCGCCAGCGGCCGGACCGGGGCCGGGTACGAGCCGAAGGTGGAGACCCACGATGGAACGTTGTTGCCCGCGCTGTCGCGGTGCGCGTCGTGCCAGATCTGGACATGGGGCGTCTGATCGAAGCCGTTGGCCTTGCCCTTCACGAACCGGTCGAAGAACTTCACGAGCTGGTCGACGATCAGCGGCGACTTGCTGTCGCACATGCCGTGGTAGCCGTTGGTGCCGATGACCCAGGTGCGGCCGCGATGCAACCCGCTGAGGTCCGATGAGCCGCGGCTCGAGATCTCGTCGTCCTGCCAGCTCACGCAGCTGAGGACGGGCACGTCGATGCTTGTCGCGTTCGCTCCCGGCTCGCGCGAGCGCCAGTACACGTCGTCGAACAGGTGCTGGTTGCCTTGGACGAAGATGTTGTGCGACGGCTCGTTCGCGGGATGGGCCGCCAACGCCTGGGCGCAGCCGACGTCCTGCTTGCCCGCGACCTGCTCGGCACCGATGCCGTAGGACGCCGCGGGCTGGTCGCCGAGTCCCCAGAACGCGCCGAACCCCGTGTCGGGGATGCCTCCCGGGGCGGCGACGTCGCGATAAAGGTCCATAGCGCCCTGGAACGGCGCGATCGCATCGAGATGCGACGGCCGCAACCCGGCCACCCCGATCTGCATCAGGCTCGGAAACGAGTCCCCGAACATGCCCACGTGCCCCTCGGACCAGGGCTGCCGGGCCGCCCACTCGACCGCCGCCGCGCCGTCGCGGAACTCCTGGGACTCGAACGGATCGAAGGCCCCGGTCGAGCACCCGGTGCCGCGGATGCTGACGCCGAGGACCGCGTAGCCGCCGGACAGCAGCGCGCTCGCGCTCGCCGCGTCGTTGCACGTCAACGGCGTCGTGCCCTCGCAATAGCCGTCATAGACCATCGCAACCGGGAACCGGCCGGTGGGCGCGGGGAGCTCGACCGTGTACTGAAGCTGCGTGCCGTCGGCCATCGGGATGTGCCCCTGCTGCTCGACCGTCGCCGCCGAGGCCGCAGACGAACCGGAGGCGAGCATCACGGCGCTCGCCAGGATCGCCAGAGACAGCCGTGGGAGCGGTTCCATGTCTCCTCTAACGAACCGGCGTTAGAGAACTTGCGAGTTCATAGAATCTCAGTCATGTCGACGATGGGGTCGCTTCCGAAGGGACGGCACGGCCTCAGCCGCGAGGAGGTCGAGGCGTCGCAGCGCACGCGGCTGCTGCAGGCGACGATCGAGCTGGGAACCGAGCGCGGCTTCGCATCGCTGACCCTGGCGGACATCGTCGGTCGCGCAGGCGTCGCGCGCTCGACGTTCTACGAGTACTTCGCCGACAAGGAGGAGTGCTTCCTGGAGGCATTCGACTACGCCGCCGACAGGGTTCTCGAGCGCGTGCTCGCGATCGGACCCCCTCCCGCCGGCGACTTCGCCTCCCCCGTGCAGGCCTACATCGCCCAGCTGCTGGAGCTCGTCGGCGGGGAACCGGGCCTCGTGCGGCTCGTCGCAGCCGACGCGGAAACGCTCAGCCGCGAAGCCGCCGAACGACAGCGGGCGGTCAAGAGCAGGATCGCGGACGGCCTCGTCGCCCTGCGCGACTACCTCCGCCGCGATGACCCGAAGCTCGCGCCGATCAGCCACCTGCGAGGGCTCGCGATCGTCGGCGCGATCACCGAACTGCTCAAGCACACGTTCTATGCATCCGGAATAGACGCTCTACCCGGGCTTGAGTCCGAGCTCGCGACCATCGTTCTCGCATTGCTAGAAGCACCTCCGTCCTGAACTGGGAGCGACGCCAACGAGAAGTTCGCTGAGCGCCACGTCTTGCCGCTTCGTGAGGGCCCGCAGACGGGCTGAGAAGTTACTTCCGCTTCGGACGACAAGCGATCGCATCGCGATAACGAAATATCCGCACCTGTTAGGTGGGGTCGGCTTCGCTTCCGATCTCGCTGATGACGACGAACGTCGTGACATGGGCGACCCCGTTGAGGCTGGCGAGCCCCGCGGCGTGGAGCTGGCGGTACTCACTCACGTCGTTGACCTCGACGCGCAGGAAGTAGTCGTATCCGCCGGTGACGTGAAAGACCGCAGCAACTCCCTTCAGGCCTTGGACCTTTCGCTCGAACTCGCGAGTAACGCGCTGTTCGTGTCTGGCGAGTCGAACTCCGACGAACGCCACCATCGCGGGCATGGCCGCCTCGCCCAGGATCGCGCTGTAGCCACGGATCACGCCGTCACGTTCGAGGCGCCTGACCCGGCGGAGACATGGTGCGGGACTCAGGCCCACCGCGTCCGCAAGCGCGCGGTTGGTCATCCGGGCATCGGTGCGGAGACGATCGAGGATCGCCCGATCGACCTCGTCTAACCGTGCAGGTTGATTGCGCGGGACAGCAACATCAGTGCGCGCCATGGCGTAGTTCGCTCGTTTCGTGCGTTTTGTGAACACATTGCGCACGGATTGCATCATTGGATGGCCTGGAACGCAATCCTTCGACACATGGGAGCGACAACGAGACTCGTCCACGGTGATGCCCTCGTCCGCCCGACTGCGCCGGTGGCGCCGCCGATCATGCAGACGGCGACGTTCGCGACCGATTCCGCGGAGCGGTTCGCCGAAGTCGCCACCGAAAGGCTCGGCCACGCGTTCTACACGCGGTACGGCAATCCGAACCACGCGCAGGTTGCTGCACTCGTAGCTGACCTCGAAGGTGCCGCGGCGGCGATGGTCACCGCGTCTGGCATGGGGGCTCTGACGAC
>JAWVFY010000413.1:0-2659 GCA_033855575.1 Solirubrobacteraceae bacterium | reverse complement strand
GCGGTCGAATCGCGCTCGAGGTCCGGGTAAGTCGGAGGCCATTGGCCAAGAACGAAAACGATCCTGCCATGTACTTTGGGGGCTGCTTGGTCGTCAGACTTCCAAGGGGCGTCAACTCGACTCAGGTACAGGCACCGCCGCATGACCCGGTGGCGATTCCGCCAGACGTGCTGGCGGAGCAGATCCGACGCCACCGGTGCCAAGTGCAATCCGCTGCTACCGCGAAGATTGCCACTTCCCAGTAGGGGAGACGCGGCTCGCCGACCCGGGCCCGCCTACCGCCGTCGCAGCGCCCGCATCGTCCGGCCCGCCACGCGCGCGAGCGGCAGGCCGCCCTCGCGCAGGGCCCGCTCGCGGTCGGGGTCGCGCGCGCTGCGCAGCAGCGCCAGCGCCCGTGCCGCCTGGCTCAGGGTGCTGTCGTAGGGCGGCCACCAGAAGGCCCGGCCGGCCGGAGGGTCCCAGGTCACGGCCTTGGGCTCGGCGCAGGTGCGCAGCGCGATCGCGCCCCGCGCGCGGCCGATTCCCGACCCCCCCGCGCCGCCCCACGGCACCTGGGGGAGGCTGCGCTGGACCATGTGGTCGTTCATCCAGACCATGCCGACGCGCAGCTCGCGGGCGATCCGCGCCCCCTTGTAGCGATCGGCGGTCCAGACTGACGCGCCCAGGCCGGCGTGGCCGGAGTTCGCGGCGGCGATCGCGTCGTTCTCCGTCTCGACGACCTCGATCGACAGCACCGGCCCGGGCACCTCCTCGCGGGCCAGCCGCATGGAGGGCGTCACGCCGGTGAGCACTGCGGGCGCGATGTAGGCGCCGCGCAGGCCGCCGATCTCGACCGGCCCGCCGCAGCACAGGGTGGCGCCGGCCGCGACGGCGTCGTCGAGCAGCTCGCGGACGCGCTGGTGGCGGTCGCGGGCGACGAGCGGCCCGACCTCGATGCCGTCGTCGCGGGGGTCCCCGACCCGCAGTGCCTGCGCACCGCCCACCACGCCCGCGATGAACGGCTCGGCCACCTCGCGCAGCACGATCGCCCGCTCGACGCTGCCGCCGCTCTGCCCGGCATTGGCGAACGCCGCCCACAGCGCACCGCGGACCGCGCGTTCCAGCGGGGCGTCGGCCAGGACGAGCATCGGGTCGCGCCCCCCGGTGTCGAGCACGTTGCGCTTCAGCGCCCGCGCACAGACCTCGCCGACTTCGCGGCCGGCCTCCAGCGAGCCGGTGAACCGCACCTGCGCGACCGGCGCGTCGACGAGCGCACGGCCGGCGTCGGCGTGGCCGTGGACGATCCGCAGCAGCCCCTCGGGCAGCCCAGCGCGCGCGAAGACCCGCCCGATCCGCTCGCCCGCCAGCGCGGCCAGCGGTGACGGCTTGAGGACGACGCCGTTGCCGGCCATCAGCGCGACGGCGACGTCGCCCAGCGGGGTGGCAAAGGGCTCGGCGGCCGGCCCGAGCACCGCGACGACGCCGAGCGGCTCGTAGGACCAGCGCGCCCGCTTGCCCGGGTAGAGCAGCTGCGAGACCCGCGCCCGCTCGCCCGACAGCACGCCCGGCCCCTCCTCGGCCAGCCATTGCAGCGTGTCGATCGCCGGCAGGATCTCCATCAGCAGAGCCTCGGTGCGGGGGCGCCCCTGCTCGAGGCACAGCAGGTCGGCCAGCTCGTCGAGCTCGGCGATCACCGCCTGGGCGGCCCGGGCCATGTAGCGGGCCCGGTCGCGCAGGCGCAGCTGGGCCCACAGCCGCTGGACCGCGGCGGCGCCCTGCACCGCGTCCTCGATGCCGGCCGGCGAGGTGGGCGCCACGGCGCCCAGGACCGCGCCGGTGACGGGGCTGTGGGACTCCAGGGCCGGGGGCGTCTCGATCGCCATCGCGGCCGATCTTGCCACGAACCGGCACGGTCGCCCCGCGGTCAGCGCAGGCGGCGGATACGGATCGTGTGGGTGCGCAGGGCCTCTTCGAGCACCGCGCCGACCCCGGGAGCAGCACGCTCGTCGGCCACCAGCAGGTCCGGCTCCTCACCGGAGTGGTCGATCGCCCCCAGCCCGACGATCTGCTCGCTGCTGGCCACGAGCGTGGTCGCCACCACCGCCACCCGGTCGCGGGGATCGAAGCGCAGCGTCCGGGCGACCAGCCGGTCGTCGGGCGTCAGCCCGGCGTGCTCGAGCAGCCCGCGCAGGGGCTCGGCGTCGAAGCGGTGGGGAAGCCGCAGCCGCAGGCGCAGGCCGTTGGCCAGGGTGGTCGATCCGTGAAGGCGCTGCATGGGACACCTACGAGGATCGCAGCGTCACCCCGCGACTTCGTGAACGTCCGGTTGCGGTCAGCGCTCGGACCGGCCACGGGCACGGCGGATCTCCGCCAGCCGCTCGGCCAGGCGCGGCTCGGCGTCGTCGGGCTCGTAGAAGCGCATGCCCTCCAGCCCCTCGGGGAGCAGCTCCATCGCGGAGAGGTGGCCCGGGTGGTCGTGTGGGTAGTCATAGCCCTGACCGCGACCGAGCGCCGCGGCCCCCGCGTAGGCGGCGCTGCGCAGCGGCGGCGGCGGCGTCTGGGCGCCGTGCTCGCGCACGTGGGCCCGCGCGGCCGCGATCGCCCGGTAGGCCGCGTTGGACTTCGGAGCCAGCGACAGGTAGATCGCCGCCTGGGCCAGCGCGTGGACCGCCTCGGGCAT
>JAWVFY010000412.1:0-3801 GCA_033855575.1 Solirubrobacteraceae bacterium | reverse complement strand
GGCGGTCCGCACGTCGCTGAAGCTGCTCGACGGGGCGGGCATCGAGCTAGAGGTCGCGGTCCGCAAGGACACCAGCGGCCGCGACGAGGTCCTCAACCTGTGGGGCCGGCCCGAGTCCTTCCGCCAGGAGTTCCGCCGGCTGCGCGCCCAGTGAGGGTCGCGGCCATCGTCGGTGAGCTGATGTTCGCCTCGCGGGTGCAGGGCATCCTCGAGCGCGCCGGTCACGACGTGACGCTGGTGTCCGCGCCCGAGGCGGTGGCCGATGCCGACGTGGTCGTCGCCGACCTCATGGAGGCCGATGCCGCCGCGCTGGTCGCGACTGGCCTTCCGGTGCTCGGCATCTTCAACCACACGTTCCCGGACGTGCGCGACCAGGCGCTCGCCGCCGGGGTGACGATCGTCGTCCCGCGCTCGCGCTTCGTGCGCGAGGCCGCCGAGCTGGTCGACAGCCTCGCGCCCGGCTCGGCCCAGGCCTAGGCCTGGGCTGGTGCGGCGGGGGTGGCCGCGCCGTTGCCGGCGTGGCCGTTGCCCGACCCGTCCTGCGCAACGCGCACGTCGCGCTCGTTGGGCACGCAGTGGGTCATCACCAGGCCCTCGACGTTGCGCGGCGGGTTCTCGCCGAGGTTGGCCCGCCAGGCCTCCTCGGCGTCGGACAGCGTCTGTGTCGGCAACGGCTCGAGGTCCTTGACGTCGGCGACCGACACGCCGATGCCCTCGCCGATGCGCTTGCCGTACTCCGAGTCGCACATCAGGAAGTGCCAGACCATCCGCTCCTGCAGGGGGCGGGCCACGCCGGTGAGCTTGTCGACGAAGTTGGCGATCAGCTCCTCGCGCTCCCAGTCCTCCTGGAGCTGGTAGCGCTCGCCGGCCTGCTGGTAGTCGTTGGTCAGCGGGATCCGCTGCCGCGTCAGGCGGGCGTTGTAGACCGGGCCCTGCTCGTCGTGGGCCGGCTTGTCCGCCTCGACGAGGCCGTTCAGGTAGGACGGCTCGTAGTTGACGTGCGGGTTCTCGCCGCTGTCGTCGACGCCGTAGGCCATCGGGGCGTCGCGCTGGTTGGTGCGCACTGCGGCGTTCTTGGGCCGGTTGACCTTGAGCTGGAGGTAGTTGGGCCCGACGCGGTAGCGCTGCGTGTCGGAGTAGCTGAACGTGCGCCCGACGAGCATCTTGTCGTCGGAGAAGTCCAGGCCATCGACCAGCACGCCGGTGCCGAACGCGATCTGCTCGTTCTCCTCGAAGAAGTTCTCGACGTTGCGGTTGAGCGTCATCGTGCCGACGTGGTGCAGCGGGAACGCGTTCTCGGGCCACACCTTGGTGTCGTCGAGCGGGTCGAAGTCGAGCTCGGGGTGCTCCTCGTCGCTCATCATCTGGACGTGGAGGTCCCACTGCGGGTGGTCGCCCGCCTCGATCGCCTCGTGGAGATCCTGCGTGTGCGGCCCGAGGTCCTCCGCCTGCACGGCGGCGGCGTCGGCGCTTGTCCAGCTCTTGACGCCCTGGCGCGGCAGCCAGTGGTACTTGACCAGGACGGTCTCGCCGGCCTCGTTGACCCACTTGTAGGTGTTGACGCCGAAGCCCTGCTGGAAGCGGTAGGAGGCCGGGATCCCGCGGGGGCTGAACAGGATCGTGATCATGTGCATCGCCTCGGGTGAGGCGGCCCAGAAGTCGAAGAAGCGCTCGGGCTCCTGCTTGAAGGTGACCGGGTCGGGCTTCTGGGTGTGGATGAAGTCCGGGAACTTGATCGCGTCGCGGATGAAGAACACGGCGAGGTTGTTGCCGACGAGGTCCCAGTTGCCGTCCTCGGTGTAGAACTTCACCGCGAAGCCGCGGGGATCGCGCGCCGCCTCGGAGGAGTCGCGGCCGCCGGCCACCGTCGAGAAGCGCACCGCGACATCGGTCTGCTTGCCGGCCTCCTGGAAGAGCTTGGCGCGCGTGAACTTCGCGATCGGCTCGTCGCCGCACTTGCCGGTCGCCTCGAAGACGCCGAACGCAGTGGTGCCGCGTGCATGGACGACCCGCTCGGGGATCCGCTCGCGGTCGAAGTGGCTGATCTTCTCGATGAAGTGGTAGTTCTCGAGCGTGGCGGGCCCGCGGGCCCCGACCGTGCGCTGGTTCTGGTTGTCGGAGACCGGGTGGCCCTGACGGGTGGTGAGGGTGCGGCGGCTGTCGTCGCTCATGCGGCGATCCCTTCGTGGCTCGTGGCTTGGCAGTCGGGGCAGGAGCCCCAGAACGTGACCTCGGCCTCCTCGAGGAGGAAGCCGTGGCCGTCGGGCAGGTCCAGGCAGGGCGCGGTGCCGGTGGCGCAGTCGACGTCGACCGCGCGCCCGCATCCCCGGCAGACCAGGTGGTGGTGGTTGTCGCCCACGCGCGCCTCGTAGCGCGTCGGGCCCCCGGCGGGCGCGATTCGGCGCGCCAGCGAGACCCGGTGCAGCGCCTCGCAGACGTCGTAGACGGCCTGGACCGAGATGCCGACGCCGGTCGCCCGCACCCGCTCGAGCACCTGATCGATGCGCGGGTGGTCGTGTGACGCGGTCAGCACCTCGAGGACCGCCGCCCGCGGAGCCGTCACGCGAAGCCCGGCCCCGCGCAGCTGCTCCTCGATGGTCCCGGCGGCCATGGGGCGACGGTATCAGTTCTCTGGAATCGATCCAGATTGGCCGCCCCTCGGGCATCGAGTGGACAGTTGAGGCCGCATAGCGCACCCAAGTGTCCACTCGACGCTGGGCCTCGCTAGCCTCAACAGCAGTGCGCCGCCGCGTCACGTTTTCCCGCAACGTCACGCTGTCTCTGTCGCGGACGTGCGTGTCGCATTGCAAGTACTGCGCGTTCGCGACACACCAGCCGCACCTGCACGAGCCGGCCGAGGTGGAGAAGCTCATCGACGGCGCGGCGCGGCGCGGCGTCAAGGAGCTGCTGGTCCTCACGGGCGATCGGCCCGACGACCATCCGGGGGTTCGGGCCAGGCTGCAGGCGCTGGGGTTCGAGGACTTCGTCGCCTACGTGGTGTGGTGCTGCGAGCGCGGGCTGGAGCGCGGGTTGCTGCCCCACACCAACCTCGGCGCGCTGTCGCGCGGCGACCTGGCGCGGCTGCGCGAGGTCACCGCGTCGCAGGGCCTGATGCTCGAGTCGCTGCGTGACGACCTGGTCGCCCACCAGGCCTCTCCGACGAAGGACCCGGCACTGCGGCGCCAGACGATCCGCGACGCGGGAGCGCTGCGGATCCCGTTCACCAGCGGGATCCTCGTGGGGATCGGCGAGTCCGAGGACGACCGCGTGGCCGCCCTCGAGGCGCTGGCCGAGGTACACGCCGAGCACGGCCATCTGCAGGAGGTCATCCTCCAGAACTTCGTCCCCCACCGCCGCTACTACGGCGAGGAGCCGGCCGAGATCGCCACCGAGGCGGCCGAGGCGTTCTGGCGCACCGGGATCGGCGCGGCACCGGAGCACGCCGCCCCCGAGTGGTCCTCGCCGGTCTCGATCGACGAGATGAAGCGGCTGATCGGCGAGGCCCGGCGGCTGCTGCCCGGCGTCGGCATCCAGATCCCGCCGAACCTGGCCGACTGGTGGCCCGAGCTCGTCGCCGCCGGCGCGACCGACCTCGGTGGCCTGAGCGCCAACGGCGACCACATCTCGCCCGAGCACCCCTTCCCGTCGCCCCACCAGGTCCGCAAGCGCCTGGCGGTCGACGGCTACGCGCTGACCGAGCGGCTCTGCGCCTACCCGCAGTATCTGAACCCCGAGTGGATGGCCCAGGGGGTCCTCGACGCGGTCAAGACGACGTTCTGGTCGTTCATCCCGCGCAATGTC
>JAWVFY010000411.1:0-12355 GCA_033855575.1 Solirubrobacteraceae bacterium | reverse complement strand
CGTGGCGGCGAACCTCGCCGAGGTCCGCGACGAGGTCGGCCCCGGCGTCCGCATCCTCGCCGCGGTCAAGTACGTCGGCGTCGAGGACCTGGGCGCGCTCGTCGCGGGCGGCGTCACCGTCGCGGGCGAGAACCGCGCGCAGGAGCTGGCCGTCAAGGCCGCCGCGTTCCCGCAGCTGGAGTGGCACTTCATCGGCCACCTGCAGAGCCGCAAGGTCAAGCAGGTCCTGCCGCTGGTCAAGTGGATCCACTCGGTGGCCAGCGATTCGGCGCTCGGGCAGCTGCGGGCCCACGGCACCGAGCTGACCGAGGTCCTGGTCGAGGTCAACGTGGCCCGGGAGCAGGGCAAGAGCGGCGTGCTGCCCGAGGAGCTCGACGCCTTCCTGGAGCGCGCGTCGGGCGGACCGTTCGCGGTCGTGGGCCTGATGACCATGCCGCCCGCCGCCGAGGCCCCGGAGGACAGTCGCCGCTGGTTTGCCGCGCTGCGCGAGCTCGCTGCGGCCCACGGGCTGCCCGAGCTGTCGATGGGCACCACCCAGGACTACGCCGTGGCGGCGCAGGAGGGCGCCACGGTCGTCCGCGTGGGGTCGCGCCTGCTGCGCTGAGCAGACAGGGTCGTTGCAGGGAAATCCTCGCCAGCGGCGTAGACTCCGGGCGAGATGGCGTTCCGTGACTCCTGGCATCGCGCGCTCGTGTACTTCGGCCTGGCCGAGGATCGCGACGTCTACGAGGATCCCGACCCCGCCGAGCCCGAGGCCGAGCTCGAGGATCGCTACCGCGACCGCCCGAGCGTGCGGCGGTTGCCGTCCTCCCGCCGGCGGCGCGACGAGTTCGACGACATCTTCGCCGACGACGAGCCCGCGGGCGCCCGCACGACGACCCTGCGCCCCGTCCAGGGCGGTCGCTCGGCCACGGCCACGCGCAACGGTGAGCAGCGCGTGCACCTCGTCATTCCCAAGTCGTTCAACGACGCTCAGCAGGTGGCCGACAAGTTCAAGGACGACGTTCCCGTCATCCTGAACCTGCAGGGCACCGAGACCGATCTCTCCAAGCGCCTGATCGATTTCGCCAGCGGCCTGACCTACGCGCTCGACGGCGGCATGCAGCGGATCGCCGACAAGGTGTTCATGCTGACGCCCCGCAACGTCGAGATCTCCGCGGAGGAGCGAGCCCGGCTGATCGAAAAGGGCTTCTTCAACCAGTCCTAGGCTGGGACCATGTCGCTCCGCGACCGGGGACCCACCTCCGGATGATCGGGCTGATCGGCGCCGGGAACATGGCCCGCGCGCTGGCGCGTGGGTGGGGCGAGCCGGTCCTGGCCACCGACGGCGGCTCGGGCCGCGCCGCGGCCCTGGTGGCGGAGCTCGGCGGCGAGACGCCGGGATCCAACGCCGAGCTCGCGGAGCGGGCGGACCTCGTCGTCCTGGCCTGCAAGCCCTACCAGCTTGACGAGGTGGCCCTCGAAGCCTCGGCCGCCCGGCGCGTGATGTCGGTCCTCGGCGGGACGGACGCCGCGCGGTTGCGCCGCGCCTTCCCAGACGCCGAGGTCTACGTGACGATGCCCAACACGCCGGTCGAGGTCCGGCGCGGGATCGTCATCGTGGCGCAGGAGACGCCGCTGCCCGACGACGTCCGCGCGCTGCTCGATCGTCTGGGGTCGGTCGTCGTGCTGCCCGAGCGCCTGATGGGCACCGCCACGGCCACCACCGGCGTGGCGCCCGCCTACGTGGCGCTGGTGGCCGAGGCGATGGTCGACGCCGCGGTCAAGCACGGGCTCAAGGCCGACCTCGCGGCCGAGCTGGTCATCGGCGTGCTGGCCGGGTCGGCCGAGCTGCTGCGCGCCCGCGGGGGCGACACGCTCGCCATGCGCCGCGAGGTGACCTCTCCCGGTGGCTCGACCGCCCGCGGGCTGGCTGCACTTGAGCACGCCGGCCTGCGGACCGCGTTCCTGGACGCGATGGAGGCCGTCAAGCGATGAGCCTCCTGGTCCTGGCCACCGTGCGGTCGAGCATCGCCGACTACGTCGACGCGCTCATCACCGTCTACTGGATCATCATCCTGGCCTACATCCTGCTCAGCTGGATCGAGACGTTCGGCGGCCGGATCCCCTACAGCCGGGCGACCTCGGCGATCATCGGCTTCCTGCGCAACGCGGCCGAGCCGTATCTGGGGCTCTTCCGCCGGTTCCTGCCGCCCATGGGCGGCCTGGACCTCAGCCCGATCCTCGGCATCTTCGTGCTGATCTTCGTGGGCCGGCTCGTCGTGAGCCTGATCCGCGGGTGACGCCGGCGGCGCAGGCCTACTCCCGCGCCGCCCTGCTGCTGGCCGGCGTCGTCGCGGCCGACCAGATCGCCAAGCGCCTGGTCCGCTCCAACATCGCCGTGGGCGACAGCGACAGCGTGTTCTTCGGCATCAACATCGTCCACGTCAAGAACAAGGGCGTGGCGTTCGGCGCGCTCTCGGGCAAGCCGATCGTGCTGGTCATCGTGCTGCTCGCGCTGAGCGGGCTGGTGCTGTGGTTCGCCCTGCACAGTCACCGGCGCTACGTGTGGATCCCGACCGGCCTGCTCCTCGGGGGCGCGATCGGCAACATCCTCGACCGCCTGCGCGACGGGGCGGTCACCGACTTCATCAAGCTCCCGCTGTGGCCCGCGTTCAACATCGCCGATATGGCGATCACGTTCGGCGTGCTGGCCCTGCTGTGGGTGCTCGAGCGCGGCGACGATGCGGCTGAGCAGCCCGCCTGAGGCCGCCGGCGAGCGGCTCGACCAGTTCCTGGCGATGCCGCTCGGCTCGCGTGCCCGGGCGCAGCGCCTGATCGACGAGGGACGGGTGCGCGTCGACGGTGCGCAGCAGCCCAAGCGCCACCGCCTGCGGGGCGGCGAGGCGATCGAGGTCGACGAGGTCGACGATCCCGTCGCGGCGCCGGAGGGCGAGCAGGCCGGGTTCGAGGTCGCCTACGAGGACGAGCACCTGCTGATCGTCGACAAGCCCGCCGGCGTGGTGGTGCATCCCGCGCGCGGGCACCGCACGGGCACGCTGGCCCAGGCGCTGCTGGCCCGGGGCGCAGCTGGGGGCGAGCCCGAGCGGCCCGGGATCGTCCATCGCCTCGACCGCGACACGAGCGGGCTGCTGGTCGTCGCCCGCTCGGAGGCCGTGCACCGCGCGCTCAAGGAGGCCATCCAGCGCCGCGCGGTCACCCGCGAGTACCTCGCGCTCGTCGAGGGCCGCCCACCGGCGCGCACGGGGACGATCGACTCGCCGCTGGGCCGTGACCGCCGCGTGCGCACGCGCATGTCCGCGGACACCGACCTGCCCCGCGACGCCGTGACGCATTTCGAGATCGAGGAGGCGCTGGCGGGCGCGACGCTGCTGCGCGTTCGCCTGGAGACCGGCCGCACGCACCAGATCCGCGCCCATCTGCAGGCCATCGGCCACCCGGTCGCGGGCGATCCCGAGTACGGGACGGCGGGGCGCTACGGGCTGGCGCGGCAGTTCCTGCACGCCACGCGGCTGGCCCTCGACCATCCGGTGACCGGCGAGCGGCTCGACGTGGTCTCGCCGCTGCCGGAGGACCTGGAGGCGGCGCTCAGCCGAGCCCGGTCAGGCCGATGACGAAGGTGGCATGCAGCTCGTCGGGGGTGTCGCCGGCGTCGACGATCTCCCGGACGCGGCCCAACGTGGCGGCTCGCTGCTCGTCGGGCAGCCCGGCCATCCAGCTGATCGACCCGACGTAGTCGACGACCCGCTCGATCTCCGCCGGCTCGGCAACCGAGACGCGGATCTCGCGCGGCGCGCGCCAGCCCGGCGTGTCGCGGACGAGGTCCTGCCAGGGCGGTTCGTCGAAGCCCGGGTGGGTCGGGCGCAGCGAGCCGATCAGCGCCCCCAGCTCGTGCGCCCACGAGGCGCCGCGCCAGTCCGGCAGCGTCGCCACCAGCGCCAGGCCGCCGACCGGGCGCAGGACACGCCCGATCTCGCCGAGGGCGGCGGGCTGGTCGAACCAGTGAAAGGCGTTGGCCACGGTCACCGCGTCCACTGACGCATCATCGAGCGGGATGTCCTCGGCGACGCCCTCGACGACGCGCTCGGGGCCCACGACGCCGGCCAGGATGCCGCGCAGCTCGCGCAGCGGCTCGACCGCCGTGACGTCCAGACCCAGGCCCACCAGCGCACGCGTGAGCTTGCCGGTACCGGCGGCCAGGTCCAGCACGCGGGCACCGGGCCGCAGCCCGAGCTCGGCGGCGATGGCGCCGGCGTCGGCCGGCGGGAAGTCCGAGCGGCCACGCTCGTAGGCGTCCGCGACGGCCGCAAAGCCTGCGGCAAGGGGGTGCAGCGGCATCGGCGCCGAGGGTAGTGGCCGACGGGGCAGGCCATCGTGGCCACCCCGCCGGCCGGCGGGCCCGCCACCGGAGGTAGGGGGTTGGGGCTGGCCCGCACTGGTTGCAACGCTGAGCGCCCGCCAACCTTGCGTACACTGATCGGACATCTGTCGTTCGACCCGCTCCCGGGTCAGGCGACGTGGGTCCTGCCGGGCGATCGCCGCCCGGTCCCACGCGCTGCGGGGGCGGAAACCAAGAGCCGTACAACCGAAAAAGGAGCATCACCCATGGCGACCGAGGTCGGCATCAGGGAGCTGTTGGAGTCCGGAGTCCACTTCGGCCATCAGACCCGCCGCTGGAACCCCAAGATGCGCCGCTTCATCCACGGCGAGCGCAGCGGCATCTACATCATCGACCTGCTCAAGACGCAGTCCGCGCTGCGGTCGGCGCAGGTCTTCGCCGCCGACATCGCCCGTCGCGGCGGCACCGTCCTGTTCGTGGGGACCAAGAAGCAGGCCCGCGACGCCGTCAAGGAGGTCGCGGAGAGCGCCGGTATGCCCTACGTCAACCACCGCTGGCTGGGCGGCCTGCTGACGAACTTCCAGACGATCAGCCAGCGGATCAAGCGCCTGCACGACCTGGAGCGCTACGAGACCGAGGGCCAGCTGGCCCTGCTGCCGACCCGTGAGCGGATGGCCGCCCTGGCCGACCTGGCCAAGCTGCGCGCCAACCTCGGCGGCGTCAAGGACATGCAGCGCCCGCCGCAGGCGATGTTCGTCATCGACCTCAACACCGAGGAGATCGCCGTGCGCGAGGCCCAGCGCCTGCGCATCCCGATCATCGGCCTGGTCGACACCAACTGCGACCCCGACGGCATCGACTTCGTCGTCCCGGGCAACGACGACGCGATGAAGTCCTGTCGCGTCATCACCGCGGCGATCGGCGACGTCGTGGCCGAGAACTACGGCCAGTTCCGCGCCGAGGAGGAGGCTGCCCGCCGCGCCGCCGAGGAGCAGCAGCGCCGGGCCGCCGAGGAGCGCGCGCGCCGCGAGGCCGAGGAGCAGGCCGCCCGCGAGGCCGCCGCTGCCGCGGAGGCCGAGGCCAAGGTCAGCGCCGAGGGCGGCGGCGACCGCGGCGTCGCCGACGCTCAGGTCGCCCAGGCGGTGCAGGCCCAGGGGCCGCCGCAGCCCGACCCGGTCGTGCCCCAGAAGGCCAACACCGAGGTCGCGCCGGTCGGAGCCGACAACACGACCGGCACATCACCGCACCCGGCTCCCCCCGCCGAGGACCTGACCCCCGACCCGGCGACGCCGCCGCCCGCCGAGGAGCCCGCGGCGCCGGCCATCCCGACCACCGAGGACACGCCCGCATGAGCGCCACGATCACCGCTTCCGACGTCAAGACCCTCCGCGACCAGACCGGCGCGGGGATGATGGACTGCAAGGCCGCCCTCCAGGAGGCCGGCGGGGACATGGACAAGGCCGTCGAGCTGATCCGCGTCAAGATGGGCAACAAGGTCGGCAAGCTCGCCGGCCGCGAGACCACCGAGGGGACGGTCCAGTCCTACATCCACGCCACCGGCAAGGTCGGCGTGCTCGTCGAGGTCGACTGCAACACCGACTTCGTGGCCACCAACGACGAGTTCGTGGCCTTCGCCCGTGACGTCGCCCTGCACATCGCCGCCGTGCCGACGACCCGGTGGGTCTCGGTCGACGAGGTGCCCGAGGAGGCCAAGGACGCCGAGCGGCGCGTCTACGCCCAGCAGCTCGAGAACGTGCCCGAGCAGGCCCGCGAGAAGGCAGCCGAGGGCAAGCTGCGCAAGTGGTATGAGGAGGTCGTGCTGCTCGAGCAGCCGCACGTCAACGGCGACAAGCACGACGGCAAGACCATCGAGCAGCTCCGCGCCGACCTGTCGGCCAAGACCGGCGAGAACGTCGTCATCCGCCGCTTCGCCCGGTTCGCCGTGGGCCAATAGGGTTCTCGCCGGAATGCCCGGCGAGCCGGTCTTCAAGCGCGTCCTGATCAAGCTGTCCGGGGAGTCCCTGATGGGCTCCCTGGACTACGGGACCGACCCCGAGAAGGTTCGCGCGGTGGCCGGCGAGCTCGCGCAGGTCCACGAGCGCGGCGTCGAGCTCGCGGTCGTGGTCGGGGCCGGCAACATCTACCGCGGCATGGCGGGGGCAGCGGCGGGCATGGATCGCGCCACGGCCGACTACATGGGCATGCTGGCGACCGTCCTCAACGCGCTTCCGCTGCAGGACGCGCTGGAGTCCGCCGGCGTCCACACGCGGGTCCAGAGCGCGATCCACGTCGCGGAGGTCGCCGAGCCCTACATCCGCCGCCGGGCGATGCGCCACCTCGAGAAGGGCCGCGTCGTGATCTTCGCGGCCGGCACCGGCAACCCGTTCTTCACGACCGACACCGCAGCCGCGCTGCGCGCCGTCGAGGTCCACGCCGAGGCGATCCTGATGGCCAAGAACGGCGTGGAGGGCGTCTACAGCGCCGACCCGCGGACCGACCCGTCGGCGCAGTTCATCGAGCGCATCTCCCACATGGACGCATTGCAGCGCGGCCTGAAGGTCATGGACGCCACCGCGCTGACCCTGTGCATGGAGAACCGCCTACCGCTGCACGTCTTCAACATGGACACGCCTGGCAACATCGACCGCATCGTCTCCGGCGAGCCCGTGGGCACGGTCATCGCGACCGACTGACCGGCCTCCATTCCCGTTAGTGTGAATGGTCGATGAGCGAGATGACCAACGAGCTGACCGCCGACGCTGCCGAGCGGATGGCCAAGTCCGTGGAGGCGACCCGCAACGAGTTCGGCTCGGTGCGCACCGGGCGCGCCAGCCCGGCGCTCCTGGACCGCATCGTCGTCGACTACTACGGCGCCCAGACGCCGCTCAAGCAGCTGGCCACGATCCACGCTCCTGAGGCGCGCCTGCTGACCGTCCAGCCCTACGACAAGGGCTCGATCAAGGCGATCGAGAAGGCGATCATGGAGTCCGACGTCGGCCTGACGCCCAACAACGACGGCCAGCTGATCCGCCTGTCTGTTCCCGAGCTCAACGAGGAGCGTCGCCGCGAGCTGGTCAAGGTCGTGCGCACCATCGCCGAGGAGGGCCGGGTCGCGATACGCAACATCCGCCGCGACGTCATGCACGACCTGCGCGAGCTCAAGGACGCGGGGGAGACGGGCGAGGACGACGAGCGCCGCGGCGAGGCCGAGCTCCAGAAGCTCACCGACCAGCGGGTCGCCGAGCTCGACGCCGCGCTCAAGGCCAAGGAAGAGGAGATCCTGGAGGTCTGAGACGTTCGGGCCGGGGTGCGGACGTTGATCGCGACACCGTAGGTTTCTCACCCTTGTCCGCAGAGAACCCCCGCTATGTCGCGATCATCACGGACGGCAACGGCCGCTGGGCGCAGGCCCGTGGCGTGCCGGTCGTCGAGGGCCACGAGGCCGGCGCCGACACCGTGAAGGCCCGCCTGCGCGACGCCGCGACGCTCGGGATCGAAGAGCTGACCGTCTACTCGTTCTCCACCGAGAACTGGTCGCGGCCGGCCCAGGAGGTCGCCGCGCTGATGCGAATGTTCTCGGAGCGCATCGCCCGCGAGACACCCGAGCTGCGCGACGAGGGTGTGCGGATGCGCTTCATCGGCCGGCGCGAGGGCGTGCCCCCGGGACTGGTCGAGCAGATGGAGTGGGCCGAGCGCGAGACCGCGGGCGGGGAGGCGATCACGCTCTTCGTCGCCTTCAACTACGGCGGCCGGGCCGAGATCCTCGACGCCGCTGCGCGCTACGACGGGGGCGGCGAGGCCGCGTTCCGCGCGCTGCTCTACGCCGCCGATCAGCACGACCCCGACCTCGTCATCCGGACCAGCGGCGAGCAGCGGCTGTCGAACTTCCTGCTCTGGCAGACCGCCTACGCCGAGCTGGTCTTCGCCGACGAGCTCTGGCCCGACTACGGCAGGGCCGCGTTCGAGCGCTCGTTGGCCGAGTACGCGAGCCGCGGCCGGCGCTTCGGAGGGCGGTGATGGCGGCGCCGCGCCAGCGCGCCAGGCGCGCCCGGCGGGCCAACACGCGGTCGGACCTCTCCGCGCGCGTGCTCGTCGCGCTGCCCGCCATCGCCTACGCGATCTTCATCGTTGCCGAGGGCGGGGTGGTCTTCGCACTCGGCCTGATCCCGCTGGGCCTGGTCTGCCTCCACGAGCTCTATGCGATGTTCGAGCGCGCCCACCCCGCGCGGCTGGCCGGGATGCTGGGCCTCGTCGGCATGATCCTGGCCGCCCACTTCGGCGGCGGCTTCGACCTCATGCTCGCGATGGCGGCGACGATCCCACTGACCTTCGGCGTGACGGTCCTGCAACAACGCGGCGGCGCCCCGGGGATCTCGGTGACGCTGCTGGGGATCGTCTGGATCGCCTTCGCCCTGGCCCATGCCGTGCTGCTGCGCGACCTGCCGCACGGCGACGGGATCGTCATCGACGTCTTGGTCGGCACGTTCCTGGGCGACACCGGGGCCTACCTGGGCGGACGGGCGGTGGGCTCGACGCCGATGGCACCGCGGATCTCGCCGCGGAAGACCTGGGAGGGCCTCGGCATCGGCCTGGTCGTGGGGGTCGCCGCCGTGTGGTTCGCCGGGCTCTACCAGAACTGGCTCACCGGAGTCGACGCGCTGATCCTCGGGCTGGCCGTGGCCGTCGCGGCACCGGCCGGCGATCTCTTCGAGAGCTACCTCAAGCGCGACGCCGGCACCAAGGACACCGGGCGGCTCTTCGGCGCCCACGGCGGCGCGCTGGATCGTCTCGACGCGGTCCTGTTCACGGCGGTCGTCGGCTACTACGTCTGGTCGGCGATGTCCTGACGTTCGTAGGCTGGGAGGGGTGGCCCGCCGCCTGCTCATCCTCGGCTCGACCGGCTCGATCGGCACCCAGGCGCTCGACCTCCTCAGCGGAGGCGATGACTTCGAGCTCGTGGGGCTCTCGGCCGAGCGGTCGTGGGAGACGCTCGTAGAGCAGGCCGAGCAGCACGGTGTGAGCCGGATCGCCCTCGCCGACGCCGACGCCGCCGCCCGCGCCGCGGAGGCCTGGACCGGCGGAGAGGTGCTCGCCGGCGCCGAGGGGCTCGTGCGGCTGGTGCTGGAGTCCGAGCCCGACCTGGTGCTCAACGCGCTGGTCGGCAGCGCCGGTCTCGGGCCGACGGTGGCGACGCTGGGGGAGGGCATCGACCTCGCGCTGGCCAACAAGGAGTCGCTTGTCGTGGGCGGCGAGCTGGTCACGCAGCTCGCCGAGGCCACCGGCGCCCAGATCCTGCCCGTCGACTCCGAGCACTCCGCGCTGCATCAGCTGCTGGCGGGCGAGCGGGCCGGCACGGTCACCAAGCTCGTCCTCACGGCGTCGGGCGGCCCGTTCCGCGGCCGCAGCCGAGCCGAGCTGGAGGACGTGACCGTCGAGGAGGCGCTGCGCCACCCGACGTGGGCGATGGGCGGCAAGATCACCATCGACTCGGCCACGCTGATGAACAAGGGCCTCGAGCTGATCGAGGCCCACCACCTGTTCGGCACGCCGTACGAGCACATCGACGTCGTCGTCCATCCGCAGTCGATCGTCCACGCCTACGTCCTGCTGTGCGACGGCGCCGCCCTCGCCCACCTCGGCCATCCGGACATGCGGGTGCCGATCGCCTACGCACTGTTCGCCCCCGAGCGGGTCGACGTGCCCGTGCGGCCGCTCGACCTCGCCGAGGTGGGTGCGCTGACCTTCGAGCCGGTCGACACCGAGGCGTTCCCGTGCCTGCGCCTGGCCCGTGACGCGGCGATGGCCGGAGGAACCGCACCGTGCGTGCTCAACGCCGCCAACGAGATCGCGGTCCATGCCTTCCTGTCGGGGCGCCTGGGCTTCCTGGGGATTCCCGCGGTCATCGAGGAGACCCTCGCCCGCCTGCCCGCCGCGCCCGTCCGCGCGTTCGAGTCGCTCTACGAAGCCGACCGCGAGGCGCGCACCGTGGCCGCCGAGCTCGTCGCCGTGCGAACCTGACGCATGAGCTGGCTCCTGGCCTTCGCCGGCTTCGCCGCGCTGATCATCCTGCACGAGTTCGGCCACTTCGCCGCCGCCAAGGCTGTCGGGATGCGCGTCGAGCGCTTCGCCCTGTTCTTCCCGCCGCTGATCTTCAAGTTCCGCCGCGGCGAGACCGAGTACGGCATCGGCTGCATCCCGCTCGGCGGCTACGTGCGGATCAGCGGGATGAACCCGCGGGAGGAGCTACCGCCCGAGGTGGCCCCGCGCGCCTACTACCTGCAGAAGCCGTGGAAGCGGATCGTCGTGATCCTGGCCGGGCCGTTCATGAACGTGCTGATCGCGTTCGTGATCTTCCTCGGGCTGTTCGCCACGGAGGGAGGCGCGTCGAACCGCGTGGCCGTGACCGCCAGCGAGCCGGCGCGGTCGATCCTGCGGCCGGGCGACCGGCTGGTGGCCGTGGACGGCATCAGCGGCTCGCCCGCCCGGCTGCGCGACGCGATCACCGCTCATCACTGCGCACCCCCGCCGACCAACGGCTGCAAGGCCGTGACCCCCGTCAAGCTGACCGTCGTCCGGCACGGCCGCGTGCTGCACCTCCAGGCCCGGCCGCGCTACGACGCCCAGTCGCGGCGGACACTGCTCGGCTTCGGCTTCGCCTCGGCGTCGGAGCCCATCGGGCAGGCCGCGAGCGACGCCGGGTCGAGCATGTGGAGGATCACCACGGGCACGGTCTCGGCGATCGGCAAGCTGTTCTACTCGTCCAAGGCGCGCAAGGACGTCCATGGCATCGTCGGCAGCTACGAGACGACGCGGGTGGCCATCGGCCTCAGCGCCTCGGACGCGCTGAACATCCTGGCCATCATCTCGCTCTCGCTGGCGATCGTGAACCTGTTCCCGTTCCTGCCGCTCGACGGCGGCCACGTGTTCTGGGCGCTGGCCGAGAAGGTCCGCGGGCGGGCGATCCCGTTCACCGTCATGGAGCGGGCCGGCATCTTCGGCTTCCTGCTGGTGGCCTTCCTGTTCGTGGTCGGGCTGACCAACGACATCACCACCCTGCGCGGCAAGGGATTCGGCCCGCCGTAGGCGATCGCGGAGTACGCTCCGCGGCCATGGGGAGCGACACTGCTGCTGCTGCTGGCAAGACAGACCGCGCGGTCGACGCGGCCACGCTCGCCGAGGCGTTCCGGCTGACCTCGGCGCAACGGGCATCCGACAGCGCCGTCCGGACGCTGGACGGCGAGACCGACTGGACCTGGGGCGAGCTACGGGAGAAGGTCGACTCGCTCGCCGCCGGCTTGCACGGGCTCGGGCTGCGCAAGGGCGAGACGATCGCGCTGCTGCTCGGCAACCGACCCGAGTTCCACCTCGCCGACCTCGCGGCGATGATGGTCGGGGCAACGCCGTTCTCGATCTACATGACCTACGCGCCGGGCCAGATCGCCTACGTGGTGGGCGACGCGGCCGCGCGGATCATCATCACCGAGCAGCAGTTCCTCGACAACGTGCTCAAGGCGCGCGAGGAGCTGCCCGAGCTCGAGCACGTGATCGTGGTCGACGGCGACCCGCGCGACGGGGCCATCGGCCTCGACCAGGCGGTGGCCGCCGCCGACGGCACCTTCGACCTCGAGGCGTCCGTCGCCGCGCTCGGGCCCGAGGACGTGCTGACGCTGATCTACACATCGGGCACCACCGGGCCGCCCAAGGGTGTCCAACTCTCGCACCGCAACCTGCTGGCCGCCGTCCAGCAGGTCGAGGAGCTGATCGTGCTGCCCAAGGACGGCCGCGTCGTCTCCTGGCTGCCCAACGCGCACGTGGCTGAGCGCAACGCCCACCACTACATCCCGATCGTCTTCGGGCTGCAGGTCACGACGGTGCCCGACGCGCGGCAGGTCCTCCAGGCGCTGCCGCAGGTCCGGCCCAGCTGGTTCTTCGCGGTGCCGCGCATCTGGGAGAAGCTCAAGGCCGGCCTCGAGACGATGCTCGCCGGCCAGCCCGACGAGCAGCGCGAGCCGATGG
>JAWVFY010000410.1:0-6304 GCA_033855575.1 Solirubrobacteraceae bacterium | reverse complement strand
GGCCGCCGCGTAGACGATGTTGCCGCGACGGTCGACGCCGGCGCCCGTGCGCCACACGCGAACGGCGTTTCCAAGCGTGAACCCCCATTGCGAGCTGTCGTTCAGCTTGGGGCTGAGCTTTCCCTGGTCGACGATGAGCGGCAGGCTCTGTCGGGTGAAGGCGATGTCGGGGCCGGGCGTCGGGCCCCCGTGCCACGACTTGACGTCGATTCGCCCGTCGCGGTAGGCGATCAGCGTCGCCAAGCCATCCTTGAGTGGCTCGTAGCTGAGGCCGCCTACGGATGAGCCGTTGTGGCCGTCGATGTAGATGAAGCCACCGTTGAACGTCGCGAGCAGCCGCCGGCGCTGGCTGTGCGGCACCTCGATCGGGCCTCGCACCGGCGCGCGTGGCGGCTCATAGCGACCGGGGTACCAGGCCAGCGATGCGCGCGTGTGGTCAAACCACGCGAGGTAGGCGACGATGCGCGGGTAGTCCGTCTCCGGGCGGAAGGTCGTGACGAGCACCGGAGGGCGTCCGCCGACAATCGGGCCGGTCCCGCGCCAGACGCCTTCGCCCGGGAGCGGCTCGGCGAAGACCGCCTTCACCGACGGAGGCCATGCGGCGGTGGCGCGCGGGCGCGGCTGCGCGGGTGGGCGCACCGGCACGACGACGGGCAGCGACTTGAGCTGCGACCCGCCCTTGGCCGGCGCGTTCCAGGTGTAGTAGACGTGCTCGACCTCGTCGACCAGCCAGTTCATATGGTGGGTTCGCAGCCATTCGACGCTACGCACCCCGAGCGGCAGGCTCGACGGCTGCAGCATCGTCGTCGTGTACGAGTAGAGCGCCGGCGAGAGCAGGACCAGCAGCCCGAGCGCGGCGATGGACAGACGCCGCCTGCGGCGGGCACGAGAGCGTCGCTCGCCGCGCGCCGACCGGCCGCCCGGCGCGGGGTCATCGGACGCTGGAGTGAGGTCCGCGAACGTGTCCGCAGTGTCACCCGACGAAGCCGACTGCCGCCTGAACGGCTCGCGCCCGTGCGCTCGGGCCGAACCCCTACATCCGGGCCTCGGCAGCGACCTCGTAGACGTCGAGCCCCGTGCGCTGCCCCAGCCCCTCCGGCGGGTTCATCCCCTTGAGCACCGGCTCGCTCTCGCGCAGATCGGCCTCGCTGTCGAACAGGCCGATCATCAGCAGCCGGCCGCCCTCCGGGTCGGTCAGCATCATGAAGCCGCTGCTCTTCAAGCCGGGCGGCGGGCCCTGCGCGATATTCGACCGCATCTCCTCCGAGGCAGCGCGGATCCCGTCAGCGGTACCGCCCTCCCACGTTGTCACACGTGCGTGCATCGTCGGCTCCTCTGGTTCCGGTGATGTGGGAGATCCCCACCGGGCGACACTATCCGCGGGGAGCGGCTCCTGCCACACCCGCCGCGACGTAGCCGACGACCGTGCGGGTGAAGCGATCGGTGAGCTTGGCGTGGCCGTGCAGCAGGCGGTGGTAGAAGGGGCCGTACAGGAGGTCGAGGGCCGCTTCGACGTCGGTGTCAGCCGCTATCTCGCCACGCTCGATTGCGCGTGCGAAGACCACCCGTCCCAGCGCGCGTCGGGGCTCGACGAAGCGAGCGCGGTACTCCTGGGCGAACTCGGGGTCGTTCTGGGCCTTGGTCACGAGAGCCGCGATCACGCGTGCGTAGGGCTTCGCTGTGAGCTGTCGCGCCCAGGGCCGGATGAGCGCGAGCAGGTCGCCGGCGAGCGTTCCGGTGTCGTGCTCGCCGGGCCCGTCGGATTCCCATTCGCTGAAGAGCGCGTCGAGGGCGAGCAGCTCCTTCGACGGCCACCACCGATAGATCGTGGCCTTGCTCGCCCCCGCGCGCTCCGCGACTGCGTCCATGCTGATCGCGCCCAGGCCTGAGCCCAGCAGCAGCTCGCCGGCAGCGCGCAGGATCGCCTTGCGCGAGGTCTCGCTGCGCGGGCGCCCCCGGGGAGGTGCGCCCGAGACGGTCACGGCTACCTGCCCTCGAGCTCGGCGACGTCCTCGTCTGCGAGCTCGAACGTTGCCGACGCGAGCAGTCGGTCGACCTGGTCGGGACGGCGCAGGCCGACGATCGCGCCGTCGACGGCGGGATTGCGCAGCGTCCACGCGATCGCGACGGCCCCGGGGGTGGTGTCGTAGCGCTCGGCGACCGCCTCGAGTCGCTCCACGAGTGCGAGGTGGCGCGAGAGCTCGGGCTCCTGGAAGCGCGGGTCGCGCTTACGCCAGTCATCGACGGCGAGGTTGTCGATGCGATGGCGGGTCATTGCTCCGGTGAGCAGGCCTGAGCCCATCGGCGAGTAGACGATCACGCCGATGCCCTCGCGCTCGGCGAACGGGAGGATCTCCTCCTCGACGTCGCGCTCGATCAGCGAGTACTGCGGCTGGAGCGTCTCGACCGGCGCGATCTGCTGAATGCGCCGCAGTTGCTCGACGTCGAAGTTCGAGACGCCGATGTGCCGTACGAGCCCCTGCTCCTTGAGCTCGGCGAGCGCCGACCAGCCCTCCTCGATGTCCACCTCCGGCACCGGCCAGTGGATCTGGTAGAGGTCGATCGCGTCGATCCCGAGCCGCTGGAGGCTCTCTTCCGCCTCCCGGAGGATCGACTCGCGCGTGAGGTTGTGAATGACGCTCCGGCCCGCACCCTCGAGCAGCGACGCCTTGGTGAACACGTATGGCCGCTCGGAGCCGGAGAGCTCGGCGAGCACGTGCCCGACGACCTCCTCGGAGTGGCCGAAGCCGTAGGCGGCGGCCGTGTCGATCCAGTTGATCCCCTGCTCGAGCGCGCGATGAATCGCGGCGATCGACTCCTCGTCGTCCTGGGGGCCCCAACCGAACTCCCATCCGCCGCCGCCGATCGCCCAGGCGCCGAATCCGACCCTCGTGATCTCGAGCCCGGTCGCGCCGAGCTGCGTGGTTGCCAGCTGTGTCTGTTGCATCGAGCTTCTCCTTTGCCCACGCTGAGGATGAGCTTCGGGTTTGAACATCCCAGACTATATCAGAAACGGTACGCATCGTTTCGTTATCTCGGAGAAGCCGCACGATCGGGTCAGACGTCGTGCCTATGACGGGACCGTGCGCCGCCGCTTCCTCCACAGACTCGTGACCGGCGAGGCCAGGAGCCGTGGAAGCAGCCGCGGGCCCGGGACGATGCGCAGGCCGAGCTGCTCGAACAGCGTGACGGCGTCCAGCTGGAACCAGTGCTCGGCGACCCGCCCGTCGACCATCCGGTTGATCTCCAGGCCGGAGAATCGGACCTTGCGGCCGGTCGGCGGGAGACCGCGGAACGAGCCGGTGTGGGTGCCGGTGAACAGGATGCGCTGGGCGACCATCCCCTCGTCGGCCGACGAACCCAGCACCTCGAGGTGCAGGTCCGGGAAGCCCTCGACGAAGACGCCGAGGAACCCCACCCAGCCGTCACTGTCGAGTGCCGCCGGCTCGATGCTCTCGGGCGCGTGCGCGATGTAGTCGGCCGTGCGTGCGGCGGCCTCGGCGGCGTCGTCGCGGGCGTTGAACGCGTCGATCCACCGGCTCGCGACCATCCGGTTGTCCTCCGCCGAACCGATGTTGCTCGTCGTCTCGATGGTCATGGTGGGTCCTCAGGCCGGGATGCCGGGAGGGCCGAGGATCTGGAGGCCGTGGTCTGCGGCGGCCTGCAGCACAGGCTCCATGTCCGGCGGCGCCGTCGGCGCGGGCGGGATCTCCGCGACGGGCGCGGGGGTCCCGAGCGTCCGGATGAAGCCCTCGAATCCGGCTGCCTGCGTCACCAGCAGGAAGCGAGCCTCGTCGGAGCTGACGATGAACGTGTGCGGCACGTCGCGCGGACCGAACACGAACGCGCCTGCCGGAGCGACGATCGTCTGGCCGTCGACCCAGATCGTGAGCTCGCCCTCGAGGACGTAGAACCACTCGTCCTCGTTGCGGTGGACGTGCAGCGGCGAGCCGGAGCCGCGCGGGGCGCTCTGCTCGGTCAGCATCATCCGACCGCCGGTCCCCGCGCCGTCGGCTTTGATCGTCGTCAGGCCGCCGAAGAACCAGAAGTGCTCTCCCTCACCGGGACCGAGAGCGATGGGTGCGAGGGCGCCGTCCGGCGCGGTCGTGGTGGTGCCTGCTGTGCTGATGGAGGACATACGTGCAGCCTGATCTCCGTGAGGGGCGAGAACCATCCCCCGCGTGCGGGGATCTTTCTTGCACGGCGTGCGAGACTCGCTCGCATGGGATGGACGGTCGAGCGCCTGATCGGCGAGATCGACACGCTCGGCGCGCGCGGACTCCCGCGCGAGGAGTTCTTCGCCGAGCTTTCCCCGCGCCTGCGCAACGTCGTCGACAACGACGCCAGCTGCTGGCACACGCTGGACCCCAGCACGCGGCTGCTGACCAGCGACGCACCCAAGGAGCTCATCGAGCGGGGCGTGTTCGCGCCCGACGAAGCCCCAGCCGCTGGGGAGCTGATCGTCCGCAGCGAGTACATGGTCGAGGACGTCAACACCTTCGCCGGCCTCGCCGCGCGGCGGGTGCCCGTCGGCATCCTCGACCACGCCACTCGCGGCGACCCCCTGCGCAGCGCGCGCTACCGCGACCTGCTCCTGCCGGCCGACATCCCCCACGAGCTGCGGGGCGTGTTCGTCATCCGCGGGCGCGTCTGGGGCGCGGTGCACGTTGCCCGCCGCGCGAGCAGTGGCGCATTCCAGCAGCGCGACGCCGACGCGCTCGCCGCCCTCACCGGGGCGATCGCCCGCGGCATTCGCGCGTCGCTGCGCTTCGATGCGGCCCGGCGCATCACCGGCGTCGAGGCGCCGGGGATGGTCGTGCTCGGCCCCCACGACGAGGTCGAGCTGATCACCCCTCCAGCACGCGATCTGCTCGCCTCGCTCCATCCCGGGGAGTCGGGCTACACGGACGAGACGATCGCCACGCCGGTGCTCGCGCTCGCATCGTTCGTCCGCTCCGCGCCGGATGGCGGTCAGGGCGACGGCAACGTCGTCACCGTGCCCGGCAGTGACGGTTGGGTGACGCTGCACGCCTCGCTGCCCGGACCTCCGGGCGACGGCCGGGTCGCGGTCGTCCTCGAGCCGGCGACGGGCGCGCGGTCGGCAACGGTCCGCCTGGAGGCGTTCGGCGCGACCGTCCGCGAACGCGAGGTCGCGGCCCTCCTGGCCCGTGGCCTCTCGCGTGCCGAGATCGCCGAGACGCTCGTCGTATCGCCGCACACCGTCGAGGATCACGTCAAGAACCTCTACGGGAAGGTCGGCGTCGCCTCGCGACAGGAGCTCGTCGCTCGCGTCTTCCTCGACGAGTACCTCCCCGAGGTCGTGCGCCAGACGCCGCTGACGTCGCGGGGGCGCTTCGACCGCGAATAGCGGGTCTGGAGCGCCCTTCCGAAGTGGAGACGGATGTTGAGGCGATTCCGTGGAATCGCGCGACTCGACTGCGACTCGAGTCGGGGGGGTCGGTCGGGGCTCAGGCGCTGACCAGCGCGACCGCGACGCGCCGTGCGATCTCTTCGTCGTCTCCCGGGCGCCCGGCGAGCGCGATCACCACGGCTTCGATCGCAGACATCACCGCCGCCGCGAGGACGGTGGCCGGCGGCCCGGGCGGGATCGAGCCGTCGCGGCGGCCGGCGAGTATCAGCCGGCGGACCCGCCCCACGAGCTCGCGGATCTGCGCGCGCACGGCCTCGCCGACGGGATGATCGCGCGCGGCCAGTTCGACGCGCAGCGTGACCATCAGGCCCGCGATATCGCGGCGGCAGTAGACGGCGTGGCGTCGCGCGACCTCGGCGAGCGCCTCGACCGGCGGAAGCTCCTCGTCGAAGACCGGCCCGACCTCGGCGTACCACGTCTCGTAGACCCAGTCGAGCGTGGCGAGCACGAGCGCGTCCTTGTCGCGGAACTGGTGGTAGAGGGCGCCGCGCGTGTAGCCGGCCTCTGCGGCGACGTCCGCCAGAACGAGGTTGGCGTAGCCCGCCCGCGAGATCCCGCGCGCGGTGGCTTCGAGCAATGCCGCGCGGGAGCGGGCACGCCGATCCGCCTGTGTCGGGCGCTCACGCGTCACCATCGACGTCCTCGCGGCTGCCGCGCGCACTGAGGAACCTGAACGGCGGGATCAGCAGTCGGTAGACGTGCCGTAGCGACCAGGCGGGGAAATAGGGATGACGCTCCTCCTCCCAGACCCGCGCGCGCCGGTGGGGCTTGATCAACGGCGAACGCAAGCCCACGTCGGCGAACCGGGACGGGGCGCCGCCGTAATCCTCTGTGGGCTCGGCGGCGTGGAGCTCGATGCGGCAGAGGTGCTTG
>JAWVFY010000409.1:0-3584 GCA_033855575.1 Solirubrobacteraceae bacterium | reverse complement strand
CCCCTGGCTAACCCGAATTGAACGCCGCGCGGGTCCGGCCGTCGGTCCACGCCGTCACGGCACGCCCACCGATGCCGAGCGCGACGAGCGGGCCCAGGGCCTGCGGGCGGGGAGGGGCGAGGGTCTGCGGCGCCCCGAACGCGCCTGCGCCCGCGGGGCGCAGGGCGACCGCCACCGACGAGCCCGCCGGGGCCTGTTCGAGCCACGCCAGCGCCACGTCGCCGCCGGGGTCGGTGGCGAGTGACGGGGGCTCGCTCGCCGCCTGCGTCCCGACGGGCTCGGGCGCGGATGCGAACGGCTGACCGGCGGGCGCCGTGACGACTTCGAGCGGGCCGTCGCCCGGACACGCCACCACGCGCTCGCCGTGCGCCGCGATGGCTACCGCGGGTGCGGGCTCGATGCCGCTGGCCGTGGTCGCCGGCAGCGCGATCCCGGCCGGGAACACCCGGCACGTCGCGACGTCCGTCCAGGCGACGAGCGGGCCGCCCGGCCCCGTGGCCAGCCCGATCGCCGCCGGTAGCGCGGCGGGGCCGACGCGCCGCGGCGCGCCGAGGCCCGCTCGCACGCTGCCCGTGGCCAGGTAGAGCCCGCCACGGGCGGCGAAGGCCAGCGCCGCGACCCCGCCCGGACCGACCGCCGCGGCGATCGCGCCGAAGTCGGCGCGCGCGTCGGCGCCGTGACGGACCCGGTCGCGGCGGCCGAAGCGCAGCGTGCCGTGCGGGCGCCGCGCGATCTCGACCGCCCCGCTCTTGAGGCGCCAGGCGGCCAGCGCGTCTCCCGCGGCGTCCATGGCGAGCACGGGAGCGCGGGCCGTCTGGCCCAGGCTCGACAGCGCGACCGGGGCGCTGAACGAGCCGCCGGGCCGCTGCACCCGCGCCACGACGCGAGCCGTGTTCGCGCCGCCGCGGCGCTCGAAGACGACGGCCGCGCCGCCGGCGCTCGTCGTCCGCGCCACCGGGAAGAGGTCGCCGCGGGCCAGGGTGACGAGGCGCCGCGCGGCGCCGAAGTGGACGGCGGCCGGGCCGGCCTGTGCCTCCCACAGCGTGGCGGCCTCGTAGGCGTCGGACCACAGCGCCCGTGTGCGCCCGTCGGTGCCGATCGCGAGCTGCTGCATCGTGCGGCCGCCCGCCGGCCTGAGGGCATGGCCAGCCGACCAGCCCGCGCGCGCGGCGGGCGGGCAGGCCAGCAGCGCGGCGAGGGCCGCAAGCGTCGCGCGCGAGCGGGGGCTGACGGCTACCATGGGCATGTTCGGATTCCGATAAGAGAAGCTACGTACGCCCACCGACCGACGGGTGGGCGACAAGAAGGGAAGTACATATGAGTGACGCCGTTACTACGGTCTCCGTCGAGATCGCTGGAAGCGAGATCACGTTCGAGACCGGCAAGATGGCCAAGCAGGCCTCCGGCGCCGTCGTCGTCCGACAGGGCGACACCCTGGTCCTCGGGACCGCCACGGTGGGCAACCTCCGTGATGTCGACTTCCTCCCGCTGACGGTGGACGTCGAGGAGCGCATGTACGCCGCGGGCAAGATCCCCGGCTCGTTCTTCAAGCGCGAGGGCCGGTCCGGCGAGAAGGGCACGCTGACCGCCCGCATGATCGACCGGCCGATCCGGCCGCTGTTCCCCAAGGGCTGGCACTTCGAGACGCAGCTCGTCTCGGTCCCGCTGAGCATCGATCACGTTCATCCCTACGACATCCTGGCGATGAACGGCGCGAGCGCCGCGCTGATGCTCTCCGACGTGCCGCTGCCGACCCCCGTCGGGGCCGTGCGCATCGGCAAGATCGAGGGCAACTTCGTGGTCAACCCCAACGAGGAGGACCTGCTCGAGAACACCGATCTCGACCTCGTCGTGGCCGGCACCGAGGAGGCCATCCTGATGGTCGAGGCGGGGGCCAACGAGATCCCCGAGGCCGAGATCCTCGATGCGCTGGACATCGCGCACGACGCGATCAAGAAGCTGTGCGCTGCGCAGCGCGAGCTGGCCGAGAAGGCCGGCAAGCCCAAGCGTGAGGTCGTTGCCCCGCACATCGACGAGGGCCTGCTGACACAGATCCGCGACGAGTTCGGCTCCCAGCTGGACGAGGCCACCCAGGTCTTCGACAAGCTCGAGCGCCAGGACGCCACAAAGGCCGTCGAGGCCGCTGTCCTGGAGAAGTTCTCCGGCGACCCGGGATCGGAGACCTACGAGGAGTACCGCCAGAACGCGCAGCTCGCGTTCGACCGGCTCGAGAAGCAGACGATCCGCGAGCGCATCGCGATCCACAAGAAGCGCCCGGACGGCCGCTCCGAGAAGGAGATCCGGCCGATCAGCATCGAGGCCGGTCTGCTGCCCCGCACGCACGGCTCGGCGCTGTTCACGCGCGGCCAGACGCAGGCCCTCTCCGTGGCCGCGCTGGGCACGCTGAAGGAGGAGATGCGCCTCGACACCCTCGGGCTCGAGACCAAGAAGTACTACTGGCATCACTACAACTTCCCGCCGTTCTCGGTGGGTGAGGCCGGCTTCATGCGCGGCCCCAAGCGCCGTGACATCGGCCATGGGGCGCTCGCCGAGCGGGCGCTGGTGCCGATGATCCCGTCGATCGAGGAGTTCCCCTACACGATTCGCGTCGTGTCGGACATCCTCGAGTCCAACGGGTCCTCCTCGATGGCCTCGGTGTGCGGCAGCTCGCTGTCGCTGATGGACGCGGGCGTGCCGATCAAGGCGCCGGTCGCGGGCATCGCCATGGGCCTGATCAAGGAGGGCGACGACTACACCGTCCTGACCGACATCGCCGGCGTCGAGGACCACCTCGGCGACATGGACTTCAAGGTCGCCGGCACGCAGGACGGCATCACCGCCCTGCAGATGGACATCAAGATCACCGGCGTGACCTTCGACATCCTGCGCGACGCGCTCGCCCAGGCCAAGGAGGCCCGTCTGGACATCCTCGGCCAGATGGCCGCCGTGATCGACGCGCCGCGGACCGAGCTGTCGAAGTTCGCCCCGCGGATCATCCAGGTCCAGATCGACCCGTCGAAGATCGGCATGCTGATCGGCAAGGGCGGCGAGACGATTCGCGGCCTGTCGGAGGAGTTCGAGTCCCAGATCGACGTCAACGACGAGGGTCAGGTCCTGATCTACTCGTCCAACGGCGAGCTGGGCGACGCGCTGGTCGAGCGCATCCGCTCGATGACCAAGGAGGTCGAGGTCGGCGACGAGTTCGACGGCAAGGTGGTCAAGACCACCACGTTCGGCGCCTTCATCGAGCTGAGCAAGGGCACCGACGGCCTGCTGCACATCTCCAACGTCTCGCCCGGCGAGCGCGTCGGGACGGTCGAGGAGGTCCTCAACAAGGGCGACGAGATCGCCGTCCGCGTGGTCGAGGTCGACCGCGAGCGCGGCCGCATCGGCCTGCGCCGTGCCGAGGACCCGGACATCGCCGGCAAGTCGGTCGAGGAGCTGGCCGGCGTCGGCACCGGCGGCGGCGGTGGCGGCGGAGGCCGTGACCGCGGCGAGCGCGGCGAGCGCGGCAGCGGCCGGCCCCGGCGCGGCGGGCGCGACCGCGATCGCGGCTAGCAGCGGACGCGCCGGCGTGGAAGCGC
>JAWVFY010000408.1:0-3762 GCA_033855575.1 Solirubrobacteraceae bacterium | reverse complement strand
CTTGCCCACGCTGACGTAGCCGGCCGCCTCGAGCAGCGCGACGGCCGGCGCGGTGGCGCCCGGCACGTGGTCGGAGAAGATCGCCGACCCGTAGGTCGTGCGGACGCCCGCCGTGTCGAAGAGGTCCTTGACGGCCAGAGGGATCGAGCCCGCCGGCGCCTGGAGCTCGGTGATGAAGATCCGCTGTTCGGGCACGCGGCGCCATTGTGCTCTACGACAAGATGGGCGCGTGGGCCACATCGTCTGCACCGACCTCGCCTATGCCCATCCCGGCGGCGATCTGCTGTTCAGCGACGTGTCGTTTCGCATCTCGCCGGGCGACCACGTCGGGTTCGTCGGCGCCAACGGCGTCGGCAAGAGCACCCTGCTGCGCGTGCTGATCGGGGAGCTGCCGGCCGACGAGGGCGAGGCGTCCGTCGGCGGCCGTGTGGCCCGCATGCCCCAGGACGTCGGCACCGGCGACGATCAGCGCACCGTCCGCGAGCTCCTGCTGGCGCTGGCACCGGGGGCGTTGCGCGCCGCCGGGGAGCGGATGCTTGCCGCCGAGCGGGCGCTGGCCGCGGGCGACGATGCGGCCGGAATGGCGCTCGGCACGGCGATCGGCGATTGGTCGGAGCTGGGCGGATACGGGCTCGAGGGCGAGTGGGACGCCGCCTGCCGGCGGATCGTCCGCAGCGGCTTCGCCGAGCTTGCCGACCGCCCCGCGGTCACGCTCTCGGGCGGCGAGCGCAAGCGCCTGGTGCTCGACGTCCTCTTCGCCTCTGACGCCGACGTGCTGCTGCTCGACGAGCCCGACAACTTCCTCGACGTCCCGGCCAAGCGCGAGCTCGAGCGCCAGATCGCCGCCTCGCGCAAGACCGTGCTGGTCATCTCCCACGACCGCGAGGTGCTGACGGGCGCCGTGCGGTCGGTGCTCACGCTGGAGGGCAACGGCGCCTGGGTGCATCCGGGTTCCTACGCCTCCTACCCGGAGGCGCGCGAGCAGCGCCAGCGCAGGCTCGGCGACGCCGTCCAGCGCTGGCACGAGGAGGAGCGCCGGCTGCGCGAGCTGGTGCGCACGTTCAAGGAACGTGCCCGCTACGCGCCGGTCTGGGCCAAGAAGGCCGACGCCGCGGAGTCGCGCTGGCGGCGCTTTGCCGACGGCGGTCCGCCGCCGCCGCCCGTCGCCGACCAGCAGATCCGTGTGCGCATCCGCGGGGGCGACTCGGCCCGGCTGGCGCTCGTGCTCGACGAGGTCGGCATCGCGGGGCTCGTCCGCCCGTTCTCCGAGGAGATCCACTTCGGCGAGCGCGTCGGCATCATCGGCCCCAACGGCGGCGGCAAGACGCACCTGATGCGCGCGATGGCCGGCGAGGAACGCCTGCACGGCGGCGAGCTGCGCGTCGGCGCCCGGGTGTCGATCGGCAGCTTCACGCAGCTCAACACCCGTGCGGACTTCGCCGGGCTGCGGGTGCTCGACGTCGTGGTCCAGCGCACGCGGGCGACCGAGCGGGCGATGAGCGCGCTGGCCCGCTACGGCCTCGTCGAGGCGGCGCAGCGCTCCCACGACGTGCTCAGCGGCGGGCAGAAGGCCCGGCTGGAGATCCTCTGCCTCGAGCTCGAGGGCCACAACCTCCTGCTGCTCGACGAGCCGACCGACAACCTCGACATCGACTCCTCCGAGGCGCTCGAGACGGCGCTGGACGGCTTCGAGGGGACGGTCGTCGCCGTCTCGCACGACCGCGCGTTCCTGAGCCGCATGGACCGCTTCCTGATGGTCCTCCACGACGGCGCCGTCCTGGCGCTGCCCGACTACGACACCGCGCTGGCCGCACTGCTGGACCCTGACGAGGCGGCCGGCGTCCGCCTGGCCAAGGTACTGACGTGACGCCGGCCGAGCTGCTGCGGGCGACGGCCGGCCTGCCCTCCCCCGCCCTGATCGTCGACCGCGCCGCCGCCGACCGCAACATCGAGCGCGCAGCGCGCTGGTCCGCCGAGGGCGAGGTGCGGCTGCG
Organism: Solirubrobacteraceae bacterium; assembly: GCA_033855575.1. Taxonomy (GTDB): domain Bacteria; phylum Actinomycetota; class Thermoleophilia; order Solirubrobacterales; family Solirubrobacteraceae; genus BP-464. The sequence goes on along the minus strand of JAWVFY010000408.1, from coordinate 1,768 downwards.
CCCGCACTTCAAGGCCCACAAGTGCACGCGGCTGCTGCGCCGCCAGGTCGACGCCGGCGGCTGCTCGGGCGTCACGTGCGCGACCGCGGCCGAGGCTGAGGTGCTGGCCGACGCGGGTTTCGACGCCGTCCTGGTGGCCAACGAGGTCGCGGAGCCCCGCGGGCTGGCGGCGCTGGCCCGCGCCGCCGCCCGGACCGACGTCACCGCCTGCGTCGACGGCGCCCGCCACGTCGAGCTGCTGGCCGGCACCGGCGCTCCGCTGGCCGTGCTCATCGAGATCGACGTCGGCCAGCATCGCTGCGGCCTGGCGCCCGGCTCGCCCGAGCTGCTCGAGCTCGCGCGGCTGGTCGACGCGGCGCCGTCGCTCGAGCTGCGCGGCCTGCAGGGCTACGAGGGTCACGCGGTGCTGCGGCCCGAGCGCGCCGAGCGCGCGGCCGCGGTGGCCGCCGCCGCGCAGATCCTCCGGACCGAGCGCGAGCGGCTCGAGCGAGCAGGCCTGCCGTGCCCCGTGGTCTCGGGCGGCGGCACCGGCACGCTCGACCTCGCCGCCGAGGCGGGCGCGCTGACCGAGGTCCAGGCCGGCTCCTACGTGCTGATGGACGCCACCTACGGCCGGCTCGGCCTGCCCTTCGAGCAGGCGCTGTTCTGCCGCACGACGGTGGTCAGCCGCCGCGGCGAACGGCTCGTCATGGACGCGGGGCTCAAGGCGCTGTCGGCCGAGTACGGGATGCCAGCGGCCGTGGAGGCCGGCCTGGAGGTCACGAGCCTCGCCGACGAGCACGCCACCGCGGCCGCATCGGACGACAGCGCCCTGGCCGTCGGCGACGCCACGCTGCTGGTCCCGGCCCACGTCGATCCGACGGTCAACCTTCACCCGGCGCTGTTCGCTGTCGCGCCCGACGGCGGGGTCGAGGCCTGGCCGGTCGACGGCCGCCGTTAGGCGGCTGCGAGTGCCGGGAAGGCGACGCCGGTGAGCTCCTCGGAGCGCTCCCACAGGCCTCGCGCCATGTCGTCGTCGAGCGCAGCCTTGGTCGGGCTGACGAGCGCCGGCTTGCCGCGCATCTCCTGGAAGCCGTCGGGGCCGACGAACGCGTTGGGCGCCAGGTCCTGGGTGGCCGCGTACACGGTCGGCTCGGAGCCCTGCTCGTCGCTCTGGGCGATGATGTGGTTGCCGATCAGGCCGATCAGGTTCCCCACGCGGCTGCCGGTCCGCGACTGCAGGTTGGTGGCCGCGTAGCCGGGATGCACGGTGAAGGCGCGGACCGCGGAACCCGCCGTGGTCAGCCGCCGCTGCAGCTCGAGCGTGAAGAGCAGGTTGGCCAGCTTGGACTGGCCGTAGGCGCGCCAGCTGTTGTAGTTGCGGCGCTCCCAGTTGAGGTCGTCGAGGTCGATGCGGCCCATCTTGTGAGCGGTCGAGGACACGGTGACCACGCGGTCGGCTATATGCGGCAGCAGCAGGTTGGTCAGGGCGAAGTGCCCGAGGTGGTTCGTGCCGATCTGGGTCTCGAAGCCGTCCTTGGTCTTGCCCTCGGCCACGGCCATCACGCCCGCGTTGTTGACCAGCACGTCGATCGGGTCCGACCAGCCCGCGGCGAACGCCCGCACCGACGCGAGGTCGGCGAGGTCGAGGCGGCGGACCTCGGTCGTGCCGCCGATCGCCGCGGCGGCCTCCTCGCCCTTGGCCGTGTCGCGCACCGCGAGCACCACGCGCGCTCCGGCCCCCGCCATCGTGCGAGCGGCGGCGCGGCCGATGCCGCGGTTGGCGCCG
>JAWVFY010000407.1:0-6156 GCA_033855575.1 Solirubrobacteraceae bacterium | reverse complement strand
GCTCGTCGCTCGGCACGCTCCAGCCGAGGTCGTCGCCGGGCGCGGCGATGTAGCCGTCCAGGCTCAGGTTCATGCCAAAGGTCAGTTTCCGCATGGCGTCAGCCTCCCGTGAGTCGGTATTCGGCGTGTAGAAGCTCCGCTGCGAGCCGCGCCACCGCGACCCGCAGCGGCCCATTTCCTACACCGCCGCCAGCACCGCCTCCAGCTCGGCCACCACGTCGCCGTCGAGCTTGACCGCTGCCCGCGCGTCCCACGGCGTCGCGCCCGCGGTGACGATCGCCACCGCTCCCCCGGCCTGGCGGGTGACGCCGGGCAGCTGGGCGATCGGGTGGACCTCCAGCGACGAGCCGACGCAGAGCAGCAGGTCGGCGCCGGCGGCCAGCGCGTAGGCGCGCTCGAGCGCGCCCTCGGCCAGGAACTCGCCGAAGAGCACGACGTCGGGCTTCAGCGGGGCGCCGCAGTCGCAGGCGGGCACCGAGACCGGCGACTCGTCGAGGCGTCGCTGGACGTCCTCGAGCGGGTAACGGCCGCCGCAGGCCAGGCAAGAGGAGGTGGCGATGGTCCCGTGGACCTCGACGAGCTCGGTCGTGCCGGCGCGCCGGTGCAGGCGGTCGATGTTCTGGGTGATGACGCCGTCCAGGAGCCCGCGGCGCTCGAGCTCGACGAGCGCGAGGTGCGCGCCGTTGGGCTGCTTGTCGCGCAGGGTCTGGAAGCGGCTGCCGTAGAAGTGCCAGAAGCGCTCGGGGTCGGCGCGCCAGGCGTCGATGTGGGCGACCTCCATCGGGTCGACGTTGGCCCACAGGCCGCTGCCGGGCGAGCGGAAGTCGGGGATCCCCGACGGCACCGAGATGCCGGCGCCGGTGAGCGCCACGACCGAGCCGGCCTCGCGGATGAGCTCCGCGAGGCGCTCGGCCTTGGTGACTACTTGCCCTGCCACGACGGCGTGCGCTTTCCGAGGAAGGCGGCGATGCCCTCCTTCGCGTCCTCGGAGAAGAACGCGGCGGCGAAGCCGGCCTTCTCGGCCTCGATGCCCTCGTCGAGGTCGCCCTGGTGGGAGACCTTCTTGATCTGGCCGACCGCGATCGGCGCCTGCTCGGAGAGCCGGCGGGCCCACGACAGCGCGGTCTCGAGCAGCTCGTGGTCGGGGACGACCGCGTTGGCGAGGCCGTACTCGTAGGCCTCCCCCGCGGTGATCGCGTCGCCGATCAGGTTCATCTCGAGCGCCTTGTGCTCGCCGACCAGGCGCGGCAGCCGCTGGGTGCCGCCGAACCCGGGGATGATCCCCAGCTTGACCTCGGGCTGGCCGAAGACCGCCGACTGGGCGGCGATGCGGAAGTCGCAGGCCATCGCCAGCTCGCAGCCGCCGCCGAAGGCCAGCGAGTTGACCGCGGCGATGGTGACGATGTCGGAGGTCTCCATCTCGCGCAGCAGCCCGTGGGCGGAGTCGACGAGGGCCTTGCCCGACGCCTCGTCCATCTTCGTGAACGCCTTGATGTCGGCGCCGGCGCTGAAGACGACCGGCGAGGCTGAAGCGACGACGAGGGCGCGGATCCCGCCGCCCTTGACCTTCTCCCACACCGCGCCGAGGTCGCGGATGACGTCCGGCGAGATCGAGTTGACCTGGCCGTTCGACAGCCAGGCGATGGCCACCTTGCCGCGCGTCTCGAGCTTGACGGTCTCGGGCTGGTCGCCGTCGTCGGCCTGCGGGTAGGCGTAGAAGCCCATCCCGGTCTTGGCCCCGAGGCGGCCCTGGGCGACCAGGCGCCGCAGCGTGGTCGGCGGCGCGAAGCGCTCGCCGTGCTTCTCCTCCAGCGCCTCCAGGCGCTCGAGCACGGTGTCGAGGCCCTCGACGTCGGCCTTCATGAACGGCGGCAGCAGGCCGCGGCGCGGGTCCATCCCGGCGCCGGCCATCAGGCCGAGGTCGATCTCGCGCGTGGAGCACAGCCCGTCCTCGAGGACCAGGCAGGCCTCGACGAACGACTTCAGTGCCATCAGCTCGGCGAGCTCGGCGCCGTCGACGTCGGTCCCGTCGCCGGGGATCTGCGGCTCGCCGTCCTTGAAGAAGCCGCTGCCGCCGGTCTTGGCGCCCAGCTGCTTCTTCTCGACGAGCTCGCCCATGCCCTTGTGGACGTAGAAGCGGTCGCCCAGCGTCTCGTTGAGGTGCTCGGCGACGTGGTAGACGGTGTCCAGGCCGAGCAGGTCGATCAGGAAGAACGGCGGCATCGGCGCCACGTTCTGGCTCCCGACCGCCTCGTCGACGGCCTTGATCGAGAGGCCGCGCTCCTCCTGGGCGCGCCAGATCTCGCTGGCGCCGGAGTTCAGGATGCGGTTGACGACGAAGCCCGGCGCGTCCCAGCAGACGATCGGCTGCTTCTTGATCGTCTGGGCGAAGTTGAGGATGCCGGTGACGGTGTCCTCGGACGTGTCGTCGCCGCGGACGATCTCGATCAGCGGCATCACGGCGGCCGGGTAGAAGTAGTGAAAGCCGACGACCTTGTCGGGGCGCAACGTGGCCTCGCCGATCTCGGTGATCGACAGCGAGGACGTGTTGGAGGCCAGCACCGCGCGGCCGGGCGTGACCGCGTCGAGCTCGGCGAACACCGCCTGCTTGAGCTCCATGCGCTCGGGCACCGCCTCGATGACGAGGTCGACGTCGCCGAAGCCGTCGTAGGTGGTCGTCCCGTGGATGCGCCCGACGATCTCCTCGATCTGGGCGTCGGCCTGCTCCTGGGTGATCTTCTCCTTCTTGACCAGCCGGCCGACCTGCCCGGCCGTCACGTTGCGGGCCTCGGTCAACCCGGCGTCGACGAGCTCCTGCTTGACGTCCTTGAGGACGACGTCGATCCCGGCGGCGGCGATGGTCTGAGCGATCTGCCCACCCATGGTCCCGGCGCCCACCACGGCAGCTTTGAAGACGAACATGGCCGGGACTCTATGAGGTCACGGTCGACCGGCGGGCCAAGCGACGCTCGCGTTCTCCGACCGGATGTCGAACGCGGTCGGGCCCGCGCCGGCGTTGTCAGCTGGACATGCGCACGATTCCCCGCTCCCTCCCCCTCGCCCTGCTCCTGGTGCTCGCCACGGTCGCGCCGGCCGCCGCCGCGACCAGCCTGCCCGACCCCATGGCGCCGGGCCCCGACGTCGTCAACCGGATCGACTACGACGCCGGTCCTGCCCTCGTCGGGATGCCGGGCGCGGTCTACCCGCAGGAGCTCAACGGGTCGGTCCACTTCCCGCTCGCGGTCAAGGGGCCGCTGCCGGTCATCGTGTTCCTGCACGGCCGTCACGCGAGCTGCTCGTACCTGGGCGTGCAGTCGCTGGGCTATCCGTGCCCCGGCACGGCGGCGACGGCCAGCGTCGACTCCTACAAGGGCTATGACTACATGGCCCAGAACCTGGCCAGCCACGGCTACGTCGTGATGTCGATCGACGCCAACGGGATCAACACCTACGACACGGCCGACACCGACTCCGGCGCGATGGCCCGGGCGCAGACGATCGCCAAGTCGCTGGACCTGCTCTCCCAGTGGAACCAGAGCGCAGGCCCCGGGGCGGTGGACACCAACTTCGTCGGGCGCCTCGACCTGAGCCGCATCGGCATCATGGGCCACTCGCGCGGCGGCGAGGGGGTCACGCAGTTCATCGCCTATAACCGCAGCCGGCCGGCGTCGCTGGACCCGACCGTCGGGCCCGACTACGGCCCGCGCTATCCCGGCCTCAAGGCGGTCTTCGCGCTGGCGCCCATCGACGCGGCCAGCCAGACGCCGACCGGCGTGCCGCTCGCCGAGCTGCTGCCCTACTGCGACGGCGACGTGTCGGACCTGTCGGGCTCACGGCCCTTCGAGCGCACCAAGGCCGACGCCTTTCCGCGGGTGCAGTACGGCGTCAACGGCGCCGACCACAACTACTTCAACACGATCTGGACCGGCGACGACAACACCACGACGACCGACACCGCCTGCGCGGCGACGCTGAAGGGCAACGTGCGGCTCTCCAAGGACGAGGAGAAGGCGATCGGCAGCGTCCTGATCCCGGCCTTCCTGCGGCGGTTCGTCGGCCCCGAGCCCGCCTTCGACCCGTACGTCACCGGCGCGGCCCCGCTGCCCGCGCGGGCGTGTCCGGCGACACCGGTGCCCTGCGACCAGGAGGTCCAGGTCTCCTACGTCGCGCCTGCGGCCGCGCGGCATCTGATCCTCGGGCCGGCCACGGCCGATCCGCAGGCGCCGGCGGCCGACGGCGGAGCGGTGACCGCGACGGGCCTCTCGGTGTTCGCGGCCTGCACGCCGGCCAACAACGGCACGGGCTGCCCGGGCGGCGGGCTGCCCGCCGCCGTCGACCGGTCGACGACGCCCCAGCTGTCGCTCGCCTGGGACCGGCCCGCGTCGCTGTCGATCGCCCTCCGCGGCGCGGCGGCCGACGCGAGTCCCTACGCGACGCTCACGTTGCGCGCCGCCGTGGACTACGCCGACGCCCGCAACCCGGCCGGCGTGACCCAGGACCTCGTCGTCACGCTCGTCGACGCCCACGGCAAGACGGCCTCGGTGACGGCCGCCCCGTACGCCCGGGGCGCGCTCGTGCCGTCGCGGGGCAGCAGCCAGCGCGAGATGGTGTTGGGCGGCATCCGCATCCCGCTGGCCCGCTTCGCCGGGGTCGACCTCGCCCACCTGCAGACGCTGCGCCTCGGCTTCGGGACCGCGACCGCCGCCGGGTCGCTCGACCTCGCCGACGTCGCCTGGCAGGAGCCCGCGACCAGGCGCTGAGCGCCGTCAGCCGCCCGCGCGGCGCTCGGAGGCCAGCTCGCGCGAGAAGCGGGCCAGCGTCCGCTGCAAGGCCTCGCGCTGGCGCGGCCGGATGAAGATCGCGTCGACGACGACCGACAGCGGGCCGACGGGCTTGTCCTTGAGCACGTAGTTGAGCTCGAGGGTGATCTGCAGCCTGTCTCCCGGCCGGGCGGTGAAGGCGATCGACTGGGTCCCGGTGCTCTTCTCGTCCTCGACGCTGATCGTCTGCCCGACGCGCGGCTCGTAGCGCTGGACGATCTCGATGACGCGCGCGCGGCCGCCGGGCATCGAGTCCCAGACCAGCTCGCCCTCGGCGGGCCAGCCCGGGTCGGCGCGCACCACGTGGTGGAAGCCGTCGACGAACGTCGCCCAGCGCGAGGTGTCGTACCAGAGCGCCTCGGCCTCGCTGATGCGCCCGGTGACGGTGATCTGCGCTCGCGTCTTCACGAGCGCAGATCATCCCTCACCGCGGGTTACTGGTAGTTGCCGTGCCCGATGAAGCCCTGGATTCCGGCGCTGGTCACACCGGCGCCGGTGCAGGCGGTCGGGTCCGGCGGCTCGAAGGCGACGGGGCCGCCGGCGTAGTCGCCGCCGTAGGCGAGGCTGACGATCCTCGTCGAGACCGGGAGGCCCGTCAGCGGATCGACGGCCACCGAGGTGAGGGTCACGCTGCCCGTCAGGAACGATCCCGTCAACGCTACGAGCGCCGCGTAGCCGGTGGTCGAGTACTTGATCGCCGAGAACGTGCCGTTGTCCCACTGGACGAAGGCCGTCCCAGCCGTCGTGCTGCTCGCACAACTGCCGTTGCCGGTCGGCTGGTCGAGGGGGCGATAGGCGACGCCGGCGATCGTGATCGGCTGGCCGGCCGACACGGTCGCGGACTTGTCGGAGTAGGACCCCGCGCAGCTCGACAGCGTCCCGCCGAAGTCGTAGTTGAAGTTCTGAGCGGTGGTGCTCAGCCCCTTGCTGAAGTTGGCGGTCCCGTCGAGCTGGCAGCCGCCCGCTCCCTGGCCGGCCTGAGCCGTAGGAACGAGCGCGAGTGTGCCCGCCAGCACGGCGCAGAGCAGCAGCGTCCTCTTCTTCACGTGAGCCTCCCGATTCACGCGGTCCAGCCCAGTGCCGGACCCACAGTTGACGACCGCGGACGCTATGGAACCGCCCGCGGTCGCGCAACCGGGAAGTGTCGCTTCGGCTATGCCGTGGCGACAGCAGGCTCCTCGACGCGGCGCGGGAGCAGGGTCTCGCGGGCGATGACGAGGCGCTGGATCTGCGACGTGCCCTCGTAGAGCTGCATGATCTTGGCGTCGCGCATGAGCTTCTCGACGGGGTAGTCCTTGATGAAGCCGTAGCCGCCGTAGACCTGCACGGCGTCGGT
>JAWVFY010000406.1:0-4444 GCA_033855575.1 Solirubrobacteraceae bacterium | reverse complement strand
AGCTGGGGCGGCGCGCCGGAGTGGCCGTCGAGAACGCGCGCGTGCACCGCGAGCGCTCCCACGTCGCCGCCACGCTGCAGCGCAGCCTGCTGCCACCGCGGCTGCCGGTGGTGCCCGGGCTCACCATCGCCGCGCGCTTCCGGGCCGCCGGCGAGGCCAACCAGGTCGGGGGCGACTTCTACGACCTGTTCCCGGTCGACGACGGCTGGATCGTCGTCATCGGCGACGTGACGGGCAAGGGCCCCGACGCCGCGGCGATCACCTCGCTGGCCCGCTACACGATCCGCACCGCGGCGATCTACGAGCGCGACCCGGCCGGGATCATGCGCCGGCTCAACGAGGCGCTGCTGACCGGCGACGAGCACCGCCAGATGTGCACCGCCGCCTGCCTGAAGGTGATGCCCGGCGGGGCCGGTGAGCCGATCGCCATGCAGCTGGTGTGCGCCGGGCACCCGCCGCCGTTCCTGCTGCGCGCGCCCGACGGCCTCGAGGAGCTGTGCCGGCCCGGGCCGCTGCTGGGCGCGTTCGCGGACGCCGACTGGGAGGCCTCCGAGCTCGGTCTGCTGCCCGGCGACAGCATCGTGCTTTACACCGACGGCGTGACCGACGCGCGCGGCGCGGCCGGCCGCTTCGGCCAGGAGCGCCTGGAGGGCGTGCTGCGCGGAGCCATGCACGGCGACGCTGACGACATCGCCGGCGCGCTCGACGAGCACCTGCTCGACTTCCAGGAGGGACCCCAGCGCGACGACGTCGCGCTGCTGGTGCTGCGCGCGAGCGGCGCTCCGCAGCCGGAAACCACGGTGGTTGCGGGATCGGCGTCCGCCGGTCCTTGACCCCCGGGTGCGGGCTCGTGTCTGATCGCGAGGCCCATGTCCGCTCCCGGCGGCCCGATCTACGCCAGCAGCCTGCACCGCCGCGACCGCGCGTGGCGGGCGCGGCGCCGCCGGCCGTGGGTGCGCGCTCGCCTCGTGATGGGAGCGGCGGCGCTGGCCGCGCTGGGCGCCCTGCTGATCGCGCACTTCGCCTGACGGCGCCGGTCAGGTGACCGCGCGCGCGGCGGCGGGCGCCGTCTCGGCGCGCGGCGCGAGCTTGCCCGCCGAGGCCACCGACCAGATCACCGTCATCCAGGTCAGCGTGGCCAGCACGACGTGGATCCAGACGACGCCGGCGGGGAGCTTGGTCTCGTACTGGACGAACCCGACGATGCCCTGGGCGGCGAGCAGCAGGCACAGCGTCGTCACGGCGCGGCGCAGGCGCGCGCCGGCGCCGCTGCGGCGCAGGTAGAACCACAGCGCCAGCGCCGACAGGCCGAAGACCGTGGAGAACCGGCCGTGCCAGTGGATGACCCAGTCCATCGTGTCGCCGCCGTGGAACGACAGGCGCGTGGCGACCTGGTTGCCGCTGGTGCCCGGGTGCGGCCCGCTCCCGGTGGCCACCGTCCCGAGGAAGAGCACCCACGCGGCGAGCGGCACGAGCGCTCGGGTGGCCAGCACCGTGCGGCGATCCTCGGTCGGCGGCGGGGTCTCCTCCTCGGGCCTGCGGGCCCGCCACATGAGGGCGAACGCGGCGACGAGCACGGTCAGGCTGAGCAGGAAGTGGCCCATGACGAACCCCGGTGCCAGGCCGTAGATGACCACGAGGCCACCCAGGCCGGCCTGGGCGATCACGCCGATCGGCAGGGCGACGCCCAGCCACGCGAGGTCCTTGCGAAACGGGCGCCGGGTGAAGGCCAGCAGGGCCGCGGCGATCGCGGCGACGGCGACGAGGCCGGTGATCAGGCGGTTGCCGTACTCGATCGCGCCGTGGTAGCCGAGCTTGGTGGTGACGAGGTGCCCGTGGCACTCGGGCCAGGTCGGGCAGCCCAGGCCCGAGCCGGTCAGGCGCACCGCCGCTCCGGTGAACACGATCACGGCGAGCAGCACGAAGGCGACGGTGGCGATGCGCGCATAGGCGCGGGGGCCGATCCGAGGAATCCGCTCCAGCATGCGCGGCCAAGTCTAGGCAAGGGGGTGCTCGGGCCTCGGCCGGCGCTATCGCGATTGTGGACCGCGCGCGCGTGGCATCCGGGACGATGCTGGCCGTCGCACTGCTGGCGGCCGGGCCGGCGGCGGCCGCTCCGACCTACGACCAGTACGCGTGCCGGGGGCCGGGCGGCAGGCCCGCACCGGCCGACGGCTTCGTCGCCCGATCCGGCGGCGCCAGCACGGCGACGACCGTCGACCAGTGCGCCGCCGGCGGCAGCCTCGACGCCGCGCTGGTGGCTGGGGGTGCGGTCGGCTGGCGCTACGCACCACCGCCCGGGACGAGCATCGCCGCCGTCTCGATCCGCCGCCGCGTGGCCATTCCCGCCGGCTCGGGGGCGAGCTACGAGCTGGCCGGCGCCGACGATCGCTGCGACGCGGCGAGCGCGTGCGGCGAGGGCCTCTACGACCTCGGCGTGCCCGCCGGCGGCCTGGACTTCCGGCTCTCCTGCCCGGTCGACGCCTGCGGCGGCGGCGGGCGGCTGTCGATCGAGGCGGTCCGCATCAGCCTCGCCGACCCGTCGCCGCCGCAGGTCACCCGCAAAGCGGTCCCTGGAGGCCCGCTGCGGGGTGTGCAGACCGTGTCCTACGCCGCGGCCGACACCGGCGGCGGCGTCTTCGAGGCCGCGCTTCTCATCGACGGCGTCGAGCGCCCGCGCCGCCCCGCCGCCCCCCGCCACCGCGCCTGCCGCCGGCCGTTCGTCGCGGCGGTGCCGTGCCCGCTGCAGGTGCGCGGGACGCTGCCGCTCGACACCCGGACCCTGGCCGCCGGGCCGCACACGATCGGTCTGGCGGTCTACGACGCCACCGGCGTCAACCGCGGCCTCTCCGAGCCCGTCGGCATGGTTGTGGCCATCCGCGCCGCCGCCGCGAGCGAACGGGCACCCGCGCGGCTGGTGCTGCTGGCCAGCCGCACCCAGCTGCGCAACGGGCAGTCGCTGTCGCTGTCCGCGCGGCTGCCCGCCGCCCCGCCCGCGGGAACGGCGCGGGTCGCCTTCCAGGTCCTGATCGCCGGCCGCTGGCGGACGTTCGCCGTCCGCCCCGTGGGCGGCGACGGGCGGGCCCACGTGCGCCACCGCTTTCACGCCACGTTCCGCCGCCTGCGCTACCGCTTCCGCGCCGTGATCAGGGGCGATCGGAGATTCCCCTTCGCCGCCGGGCACTCCCGAGCGGTATCGGTGCTCGTCAACTAGCGTCCCGGCGCAGGTGCGCCGCCTGCTTCCCCTCCTCCGCACGCGCGCCGCTCCCGTGGCCGCGGCGCGCATCGTGTCGGCCGGCCTGGCCGCGCTGATCGTCTTCACGACCTCGGCCGTGCTGACGACGAGCGCCCGCGGCGAGTTCGCCGCGCTGCAGACCGCGGCGGTGCTGCTGGCCACGGTCGGCGGGCTGAGCCTGGCCCTCGGGGTCTCGATCGTCGTCGGCGAGCGGGCCGAGGCCGCGCGGCCGGCGGCGCTGCTCTCGCTGCTCGGGGCTCTCGTGCTGGCCGTGGTGCTCGTCCCGGTCGGCCTGGCGGCGGCGGGGCCGCTGGGCGTCAGCCGCGCCACCGCGACCGCCGTCGCGCTGACGGCGGCGACGATCACCGCCTACGGGGGCCTGCAGGGCATCGCCGTCGGGCTGGGCCGGATGCGCTACTACGGCGGCGCGGACGTGGCGCGGGCGCTGGCCGCGGTGATCGCCGTGATCGCCGCGCTGGGCGCCGGCGTGCGCGCGCCGGGGGCGCTGGTCGCGGTCTGGGCGGCCGGGACCGCCGTCGGGGTCGTCGCGCTGCTGCGTCTGGCGCCCCGCGGCAGCGCTCGCTCCCTGCGCGACGTGGCGCGCGTCGCGGTGCGCCGCTCGCTGCGCGCCCATCCGGCCACGCTCGCCGGCCTGGCCGTCGCGCGGCTGGACATCGTCGTCCTCGCCGCCGTGTCGTCACACCCGCAGGTCGCCTACTACTCGCTGGCCGTGGTCATCGCCGAGGCCGCCTGGTTGATGCCCAGCGCGCTGGCGGTGACGTCGCTGTCGGACTTCGTCCGGCTCACGCCGGCCGAGGCCTGGCACGCGGCGCGCCGGGCGCTGCGGCGCACGCTGGGCATCGCCGCGCTGTCGGCCGTGCTGGCTGCCGCGGGCGGCGTGGTGGCGATCCTGCTCTTCCTGCCCGGCGCCTATCACGCCTCGCTGGCCCCGCTGGGCATCGCGCTCGTCGGCGCGGTGCCCTACAGCGTGGGCCACGTCGTCTCGCCCTACCTCGTCACCACGGTCGACCGGCCGGGTCTGGTCACGCTGATCGCCGCCGTCACGCTGGCCGTGGACGTCGCCCTCGTGCTCGTCCTCGGCGGCCCGCTGGGCGCCATCGGCGCGGCGATCGCCTCGACCGCCTCCTATGCGGTGCATGCCGCGCTCAACGCGGGCGCGCTGCGGCGCGCTCAGCCGGCGTAGGCGAA
>JAWVFY010000405.1:0-4424 GCA_033855575.1 Solirubrobacteraceae bacterium | reverse complement strand
GAAATGCAACAAAACGGGTGCACCCCAGCGCAACTTCCGCTGGCTATAGTCGTCCACCAGGCATGCCCGGCATGAAGGCACGGATCCAGAGCCGCCGCGCCGACGGCGCGGCGCCCCCGGAGTCTCTCTCCGAGGAGGCCGAGCAGCCGACGGCCGTCGTTCCCACGGCCTCGTCGGCGGACGAGAGCCCCGCGCAGCCCGCCGGGCCGGATCTCCCGGCCGAGCCCGCCACCGCCGTCATCCCAGTGGTCACCGAGGCCGCGCCGGAGACCGACGTCGACACCGGCCACGCGCTCGGAGCCGGTGCCGAGCCGGCCCCGCCCAGCGGACCGTCCTTCCGGGATCGCGGCCGCCTGCGCCGCCGGCTGCGCTACCTGCGCCGCATCCGCGAGCTCGGCTTCCGCGACCTCGGCGGCCTGGTGTTCGACCTCGACCGCTTCGGCCGCGAACGCCAGGACCTGGTGCGCGCCAAGCTCGACGCGCTGGCTGCCATCGACCGCGAGCTGCGCACCCTCGAGGTCGCGCTCGACGACGTCCGCACGGTCGAGGAGCTCCAGGAGCCCGGCATCGCCTCGTGCCCGGTCTGCGGCGCCCTGCACGGCAGCGAGGCCCGCTTCTGCCCGTCCTGCGGCACCCCGGTCGACGGAGTCCCGCCGGCCCCGGTGCTCGAGCTCGGCGCCGTTGCGCCCGAGCAGCCCGCGGCGTGACCGACGCCCCCGCGGAGCCCGGCACGCCGCCCGCGCCCGCGCCGACGACCTGCCCCCGCTGCGGGGCCGAGATCGCCGCCGACCAGGCCTGGTGCACGGAGTGCGGGCTCGCCGTTCGCACCCGCCTCGCGCCGCCGCCGGGCTGGCGCACGCCGCTGCTCGCCGCCGGCGCCATCGGCCTCGCGGCCATCGTCGCGCTGATCGTTGCGTTCGTCGTGCTGACCGGCGACAACGCCCCCGTGCCGGTCACCACCTCGACCGCGGCCGTGCCGGCCGCCCCCGCGGCAACGGCCCCGCCGGCCACGACACCGCCCGCCACCACACCCGCGACGCCGCCGACCACCACCGCGATCCCACCGGCCACCGCTCCGACGACGACCACCCCGCCGACCGGCACCACCACCGCGCCCACCGGCGCGGAGTGACCGCCTAGCTAGGGGTGGCGGAAGGGGCCACGTGGCCCCTGAAGCCGGGTCCCCTCCGGGCTACAGTCCGGCCCAGCGGGGCGCGAGGCGCGCCCGCGCGGCCTCGGCGAGCGGATCGAGCGGCAGGTCAGGCGCCGGCGCCGCCGGTGCACCGACCTGCTCGAGCGTGGCCACCAGCGACCGGGACAGCGCGCCCAGCGCGTAGCCGCCCTCCAGCACGATGCCGAGCGGCACCCCGAGGCCATCGGCCAGCCGACGCGTCGACGCCGCCATCGCGGCATAGCCCTCGTCGGTGACCGTGCAGCCGGCCAGCGGGTCCTCGGCGTGAGCGTCGTAACCCGCCGAGACGAGCACCAGCGCCGGGTCGTACTCGCGGGCGACCGGCACGACGACGTGCTCGACCAGCGAGCAGAACTGCATGTCCCCGGCGCCGGCCGGCACCGGCAGGTTGATCGTGTAGCCCTCCCCCGCGCCCGAGCCGGTGTCGGCGGCGCTGCCCGTTCCGGGATACAGCGGCGACTGGTGGATCGAGACGAACAGCACGCCGGGGTCGGCTCCGAACATGTCGTTGGTGCCGTTGCCGTGATGGACGTCCCAGTCGAGGATCAGCACCCGCTGGGCGCCGTGGGCGTCGCGCGCCCGCCGTGCCGCCACCGCAATGCTGTTGAACAGGCAGAACCCCATCGCGCGCGCGGGCTCGGCGTGATGCCCGGGCGGCCGGTGCAGCGCGGCCCCGGCCGGCGCCCCCTCGCCGAGCAGCGCGTCGGCCAGCGCGGCGGCGCCGCCGGCGGCGTGCACCGCCGCGGCGTAGGAGCCCCGCGAGGCGATCGTGTCGAGGTCCAGGTGGCCGCCGCCGGCGGCGCAGAACGCCTCGATCGACCGCACGTAGTCCTCGTCGTGGACGGTGGACAGCAGCTCGAGCGATGCGGCCGGCGACGCCCGCCGCTCCCAGCCCAGCCAGTCGCGCTGCGCCAGCGCGCGCTCGATCGCCGTGATGCGCGCGGGCTGCTCCGGATGCCCGCCGGTGTCGTGGTCCAACGACGACGGGTGACCGAAGAGCACGGGGCCGGGCATGCGGCGGATACGGTACCCGCGCCATGGCGGTCTCCCCACCCACCGCGGCATCCGACGTCGTCGTCGTCGGCGCCGGCGCCGCCGGGCTCTACGCCGCGCACAGCGCCGCCCGCGAGGGCGGCCGCGTCCTGCTGATCTCCGCGACGCCGCTGGCGGAGACCGCGAGCTACTGGGCACAGGGCGGACTGGCCGCCGCGCTCGCCGCCGACGACTCCCCCGAGCAGCACCTGGCCGACACCATCGCCGCCGGCCGCGGCCTGGTGCGCGAGGCGGCGGCCCGGGTGCTGGTCGACGAGGCGCCGGGGATCGTGGCGGACCTCGAGTCGCTGGGCGTGCACTTCGACGCCGACCGCCACGGCCGGCTTGCGCTCGGCCTGGAGGGCGGCCACAGCCGGCGGCGCGTCGTGCACGCCGGAGGCAGCACGACCGGGCGCCGCGTCGTGCGCCAGCTGTCGGCCATCGTCGCCGAGCACGAGCGCATCACGATCTGGGAACGCACCCGAGCGGCGCGCCTGTGGACGGACGGCAACGCCGGCGGCCGCGTCATCGGCGTGGTCTGCGACGACGGGCGCGCGGCCACGGCGCGCGCGGTGGTGATCGCCACGGGCGGCACGGCCGCGCTGTGGTCGCGCACCACCAACCCACCGGGCTCGATCGGCATCGGCCTGATGCTCGCCCACGGCGCCGGTGCGGCGCTGGCCGACCTCGAGCTGATGCAGTTCCATCCCACGGCGGTGATCGGCGTGCCCGGCCGCGAGGGCTTCCTGATCACCGAGGCGATCCGCGGGGAGGGCGCGACCCTGCACGCGCCCGGCGGGGAGCGCTTCGTCGAGGAGCTGGCGCCGCGCGACGAGGTGGCGCGGGCGATCGACCGTGTGCTGCGGGAGACGGGCGCCACCCACGTTGGCCTCGACATGCGCTCGGTCGACCCGGCGCGGTTTCCCAACGTCGTGGAGGCCCTGCGCGACGCGGGAGTCGACCCGGCGACCGAGCTCGTTCCGGTGGCGCCCGCCTCGCACTACCTCATGGGCGGCGTCCAGGCCGACATCGACGGCCGCTCGACGGTCCCGGGCCTGCTGGTCGCCGGCGAGTCGGCGTGCACCGGGCTGCACGGCGCCAACCGGCTGGCCTCCAACTCGCTGAGCGAGTGCTTCGTGCTGGGCCGCCGCGCGGCCCGCGCCGCGCTCGACGAGCCGCCTCCGCCCAAGCGCTCCGGCCCCACGCCCGAGCCGGCGCCGATCCCGATCCCCGACCGGGCGGCGCGCGAGGCGCTGTGGCGCGACGCCGGGCTGGTCCGCAGCGCCGAGGGGCTGGAGCGGCTGTCCGCCTCCGACCATCCGCTGGTGGCGCTGATCGCGGCCTGTGCGCTGCTGCGCACCGAGACACGTGGCGGCCACTGCCGAGCCGACTTCCCGGAGCGCGCGCCTGCGCTGGACCTACACCACGCGGTGGTGGGGGCGCGCCGGTCCCCCGCTTTCCAGCGCTGGGCTTAACGCGAACTCAACATTCTCGACGTTGTGGATCTCAGGGGACCAACAACACCGTCCGGGGCTGCCTTCGCCGCCTCGGACCCGAGGAGATCGACGGCCGCATGTACCAATTCAGCCGCGCCATCTACCGAGAGCTCGCTCCGGAGATCGATGACCATGCCGGGCGGGACGCCCACGAGGCCGTCCTGCGCTCGTGCGAGCGATGCATCGAGCGACTGGTGACCGACCGGCATTACTTCGCCCGGCCGGCCCGCACCCTGTTCTCCGACATCCGGGTCCATTTCCCGATGCGGACGCAGGCCCACGTGTGGCGGGTGGTCGCCGCCTACCTGGCCGCCGCCGACGAGTGGCTGGCCCGCCAGCCGCGCCAGGGCTACGACGCCAGCGGCAACCCGATCCAGTGCCGCGCCACCACGCGCCGGGGCACGCCGTGCCAGCGCGACCCGCTGGCGCACAACGGCTATTGCCCGTCGCACCAGCACCTGGCCGAGACCGAAGAGCGCGAGCTCGTCGCCGCCGCCTGACGCCCGCCGCAGGGGCAGCGCCGGATAGGTTCCGGCGATGCTGCTGGGCGTCGACGTCGGTGGGACCTTCACCGACGCCGTCCTGATCGTCGAGCCCGACGGTCCGCACCGCGGCCGCGTCGTCACGGCCAAGGCGCCGACCACGCCCGGCGACCAGTCCGAGGGTGTGCTCGCCGCGGTGCGCACGGCGCTGCAGCGCGCCGG
>JAWVFY010000404.1:0-9179 GCA_033855575.1 Solirubrobacteraceae bacterium | reverse complement strand
CTGGCGCTTGGCGGCCGACTCGATCGCCTCCTGCGTGCGCGCCTCGGTCTTCTCGGCGGCCTCGGCCCGCGCCTGCGCCGTCTGCGCCGCACGCTGCTTGGCGCTGTGGCTGCGGCGCGCGGCCTGCTGCTTGCGCTGGGCCGCCTGCTCGGCGGCCGCCCGGCGGCGCTCCTCGGCCTGGCGCTCGCGCTCGGCCAGCTCCGCCTCGGCCCGCTCGTCGACGGCTGCGGCGCGGCTGCGCAGCCTCAGCGCCTCGCCGCGCTCGCGGGCGGCGAGCCTGCGCCGACGGGCCTCGTCGCGCAGCTCCTCGTCAAGCAGCAGCCGGCCGGCCATGTCGCGCAGCTCGGCGTCGGCCCTGTCGAGCGCCACCGCGGCGTCCTCGCGGCCCAGCAGCTTGGCGGTCGTGTCGGGCACCAGGCGCGCAGCCTTGAGCGAGCGGTCCACGGCCGCTCGCTGGAGGGAACGGATCATCTAGCTCTCCTTGGGGTCGATCGTGTCCGCTCGCGCCTCTGCGCGGCGGGCCTCCTGCTGGAGCCGCACGGCCTGTGCGGCCTCGGCGAGACGCTCGCGCTCGGCCTGCTGCTCGGTGGCATCGGCGGCCTGCTCCTGCCCGCGGCGCTGCACGTCGGCGGCCTCGCGCTCCCGGCGGGCCAGCTCCTCGGCGCGGCGCTCGGCCTCGCGGCGGTCGGCCTCGGCCCGGGCGGCCGCGTCCTCGGCGGCGACCTCGGCCTCCAGGCGCCGGCGCTCCTCTTCGGTCTGGGCCTGCTCCTCGACGACGCGCGCCTGGTCGGCCTCGACGCGGACCTCGGCGGCCTCGCGCCGCGCGACGATCTCGGCCTCCGAGGAGGCCTCCTGCAGGCGGCCCTCGCGGGCCAGGTCCTCGTCGCCGAGCAGCGAGCCTGCTACGGCCTTGGCCTTGCCGGCGAGCTTGCCGACCAGGCCTCCGGCCGTGGTCTGGGCCGTGTCGGGGTCTGTCATGGATCAACTCTCCGTGTCGGGGTTCGGTGTTCGGAGTCCCCCTTACCCGAACACCCTCCAGCCGAACGTCCCTCTGGTCCCCACCGGCGGGAATGGGATGGACGTTCGGCCGTGCCGGGGGCCAGAGCGGGGTCGCGCTGCTACCGTGAGTCACGTGCGGGCGACCTTCGCCCGCGAGGTTCTTGTCTCTGAGCGCTCTGTCGATCCGGGTCAGTCGAATCTCCCGCATCGTTTTCTAGGAGCACTCACATGCAGTCCTTTTCCGGCCTCGGCGTGTCCGAGGCCGTCGTCGCGGCCCTGGCCGCGCGCGGCATCACCTCCCCGTTCCCCGTCCAGGAGCGCGTCCTGCCCGACGCGCTGGCCGGCCGCGACCTGCTCGTGCGCTCGCCCACCGGCTCGGGCAAGTCGCTGGCCTTTGGGCTGGCGATGGTCGAGCGCCTGCAGGCCAACACCAACGACCGGCCCGCCGCGCTGGTCCTCGTCCCCACCCGCGAGCTGGCCAGCCAGATCGTCGAGGAGGTGCGCGAGGCCGCCCATGCGCGCGCGCTGAAGATCACCGCCGTCTACGGCGGTGCCGGCATCGCCAAGCAGGCCAACCTGGCCGCCAAGGCCCACATCCTCGTCGCCACCCCCGGCCGCCTGGAGGATCTCCTCCAGCGCCGAGCCATCACGCTCAAGCATGTCCGCCTGCTCGTCCTCGACGAGGCCGACCGGATGCTGGACATGGGCTTTGCCCCGGTCGTCGAGCGGATCGTCAAGCAGACACGCGGCGACCGCCAGACGCTGCTATTCAGCGCGACGCTCGACAACGGCGTCGACAAGCTGGCCAAGAAGTTCACCCGCGACGCCCGCCGCCACGAGCAGCTCGCCCCCGTCGAGCAGCGCGGCGACGTCGAGCACCGCTTCGTGCGCGTGGACCACACCGGCAAGTTCTCGGCGCTCGTCGACGAGCTCCAGCGGTCCGACCGCGGCCGGACGCTCGTCTTCGTCCGCACCAAGCGCGGCGCCGACCGCCTCGTCAAGCGCCTCAAGGCCCAGAACGTGCCGGCCGCCGCGATGCACGGCGACAAGACCCAGGGGCAGCGCGAGCGCGCGCTGGCCAACTTCACCAGCGGCGTGAACTCGACGCTGATCGCCACCGACGTGGCGGCCCGCGGCCTTGACGTCGAGGGCATCACGCACGTCATCAACTTCGACATCCCGGGCGCGCACGAGGACTACGTGCACCGCGTCGGCCGCACCGGCCGCGCCGGGCGCACCGGCATCGGCGTCACGTTCGTCATCCCCGAGCAGGCCGGCGAGATGAAGAAGATGGCCCGCGCACTGGACCTCCACGAGGAGTTCGAGCGCGCCGTCCGCGCCTGAGTGATCCGCCAGGGATCGGCGGACGTAGAGTCCGTCGATGAAGCTTCCCCGGCTCGCCACCGGCCGGTCAGCCGATCACCGGCAGCTCGGCGACGAGGATCTGATGGAGCTCGTCCGCGGCGGGGACTCCGCCGCGTTCGAGGTCGTCTACGAGCGCCATCGCGTCGTGGCCTACTCGCTGGCGCATCGCATGTGCGGCCGGCGCTCGGCGGCCGAGGACGTCCTGCAGGAGGCCTTCCTCTCCGCGTGGCGCCGGGCGTCCTCGTATGACCCGGCGCGGGGCAGCGTCCGCACCTGGCTGCTGGGCATCGTCCACCACCGCGCGGTCGACGCGCTGCGGCGTAGCGGCGGCGCCGGCCGCCGGCAGGTCGACGTGCCGGTCGAGGACATCGAGGTCGACGCCGGAGTCCACGTCGACGCCGACGTCATCGAGCGAGAGCGGGCCGGGCAGGTCCGCGAAGCGCTGAGCGATCTGCCGGCCGAGCAGAGCAAGGTCATCGAGCTTGCCTACTTCGGCGGCTTCACCCACACTGAGATCGCCGACATGCTGGGGGTGCCGGTCGGCACGATCAAGGGGCGGATGCGACTGGGCCTCGGCAAGCTGCGCACCCGCTTCGAGCCCCTGGGGGTCACACCATGAGCGAGTCCGAGCATCGCGTCGTCTTCGAGAGCCTGGGGGCCTTCGCATTGGGCGCCCTCCCCGACGACGAGCGCGAGCTCGCCGCCGCCCACATCGCGATCTGCCCGGTCTGCGCCGAGGACGCGGCCGCCCTTCAGCGCGCGGCGACGCGGCTGATCGACGTCGTGCCCAGCCGCGAGCCGTCGCCCGAGCTCCGCGACCGGATCATGACGGTGGTCGAGTCCGAGGCAACGCTGCTGCGCGCCGCCTCCACCCCGCGGGCGCGCATCGGGCGTGAGCGCCCCCGCCTGGCCGCGTGGCGCTCGCCGGGATCGATGCGCTGGGTGGCGGCGGGGGCGGCACTCCTGGTCATCGGCGCCATCCTCGGGGCGGTACTGCCCAGCGGCAGCGGGCCGGCCACGCGGACGCTCGAGGCTCAGGTCGGCCGCGGCCAGGCCTGGGTCGTGACCACGAGCGGCGAGGCCCAGCTCGTCGTCAACGACCTCCCGGCACCGGCGCGCGGCAGGGTCTACGAGGTCTGGGTCCAGCACGGGACCGGCCCCGCCCGGCCGGCGGCGCGCAACCCTGTCGACGCGACGTTCGTGCTCCGCTCAGGCCGGGTCGACATCCCGGCCCACCTCACCCGCGACGACCGCGTCATGGTGACCGCCGAGCCGGCCGGCGGCTCGCGCCAGCCGACCGGCGTCCCGATCGTCGTCACCGCGCGGGATTAGCGGTCACTCGTCTGCGTAGCGCGCGACGGTGAACCCGATGAGCACCGGGACGTGGACGGCGTAGACGACGAGCGACAGCGTCAGGACCACCAGCGCGCCGCCGCGCAGGTGGTTCTGCAGGAACGAGTACTCGATCAGCCCGGCGGTGATGACGTAGGCCAGCAGCGCCCATTTGGCGACGTCGGCGAACCGCTGCCAGGCGAAGCCCGGGACCCGCGTCAGCGACAGCAGGTTGATCACCATGAGCACGGCGGACGTGATCAGCAAGGCGATCGCCGGTCCCAGCGGCACGTGCTGGGGCAGGTGCGCGGAGAGGTAGATACCCCCCGCGACGATCAGCGCGAGCGAGAGCATGCCGACCTCGGTGACCGGCGGGAACCTGCGCTCGCTCATCCCGTCGCCACCTTGGTCATGATCACGAACGTGGCGATCTGCATCACCCCGGTGACCGCCGCGGTGTAGATGAAGCGCTTCATCAGCTTCTCGATCACCACCGGGTTGGGCCGTGGCTTCTTCAGCTCGACCAGCACACCGATGTTCGCCGGCTCGAGGAGGCCGAGCGCGACGACGGCCATGATCCCCACGACGATGTAGCTGGCCACGATCCAGCCGTGGTTCGGGTAGCTGCTCTGGACCGTCCCGAGGACGTTGCCCAGCTGCCAGCCCGCCGCGAGCGTGACGGTGACGATCGTCGGCATGATCAGGACCATCTTCGGCAGCAGCTTGGTGGTCATCTCGATCCGTGCCGGCACGGAGAGGCTGCCAAGGATCGGGCCCAGCGCGAAGCCGAGGAACAGGTCGAGGATCGTCCACGCCGAGCCGAAGACGACGTGGAGGAACTCGAGCGACCACAGCTTGTCCAGCGCGATGATGACGATCAGCGCGATGAAGGTGAGCGCGACCGGGATGAGCCCCTTCCGGGGAACGATCTCGAAGTCGGGGACCGCGGGCGGTCCGTGAGGAGGGGCTTCCGCGGGCCCAGCGGTGACGTCAGCAGCGGCCATGGCGCGAACCTACCGCTGGGCCCGGCGGAGCGCCAGCGCGCTAGTGGCGCTGCTCGTCGAGCTCGTGCGCCTCGGCCTCGTCAGCGGCGTCGGGATCGATCTTGGCGGCGCGATCGCGGTGCTCGCGGGCAAACCGCGCCTGCTCGTCGGCGCTGGCGGAACGCCGCTGCGCCTCGGCGCGCTCGCGCTCGGCGATGGCTGCCGACTGGCGCGCCTCCGCTTCGGCACGATCGGCGACGGCGGCCTTCTCCTCCGCCCTGGCACGCTCGCGCTGCGCACCCAGCTCGTGAGCCTCGGCCTCCTGACGCAGGCCCCGGGCCTGGTCCCGGCGGTTGTCCACCCGACGCGCCCGTGCAGCGCGCGCGGCGAGGGCCAGCGCCAGGATGACGACGATCGCGATGACCACGATCGCCACGATGGTGGTGGTGCTCATGGCTTGCCTTTCCTCCGTGGGTTCCCCGACGGCTTACCCATTTCGACGCGGCGGAATCGCGGAGTCGACGGGGCGATGAGCGAGAATCGCCGGTCACCGACCGGCAAGGAGAGGCAGGCCCATGAAGGACGTCAATCGCGACGGCCAGATCGACTGGCACGACCGATACCTCGAGCTGCTCTCCCCCGTGCAGGTGGCGAGCGTCAAGATCGGCGACATCCTGTTCACGCCGCTGTCGGCGCTCGTGCACACCGTCTGGTTCGTCATCTGGCTCGCGGCCGGCCTCTCGATCAACCTGCTGACGCTGATCGTCTCACTCGAGGCGATCTACATCACGCTGTTCATCGGCCTCGGCCAGAGCCTGCAGGCCAAGCGCGACAAGGTCGCTCAGGAGCAGCGAGACCACATGCAGGCCTCGATCGAAGCGCTGCTGGAGGTCAACAACGCGCTGACCGACCAGATCCACAACGTCGTCTGCGTGCCGCCGCAGCGCTGACCGCCGCTAGCGCGAGCGCGGAATGCCGCGGGCGCCCTGCCCGCGCTTGCCGATGTTCGCCGCCCGGGCCACCGGCCGGTTGGCGATGTCGCTGAGGCGCTCGTGCTGACGGTCGTGGGTGCGGCAGTAGGGGCGCTGCTGGGTCAGCGGCGTCCACTGCGGCTCCTCGTCACAGCCCGCGGGATGCCCGCACATCCAGTAGTCGCGAGGCCGGGAGTCGTCGGTCATGGCGCGAGGCCGGGCTCAGTCGTCGTCGCGCGGCGCGGGTCGAAAGACGATCCGCTTGAGGTCCGTCACGGACGAGCCGCCCAGCCGCATCGCGGTCTGGAACCCCTCGGCTCCGAGCTCGCCGGAGTCCAGCTGGCGGCGCAGTTCGTTGAGCTTCGGCAGGTCCTCCTCGTCGACCTTGTCCTTGGCCGTCTCGATGAGGATCAGATGGCGAGGGCGGCGGAAGCGGTGCGCCGTGCGCACGTAGGGCTCGCGCTCCTCGGGGTCCAGCGAGTTGGTGGGCAGGACCACGGCCTCGCCCTTCTCCAGACGCTTGGCGATCGTCGCGTCGAGCAGCTGCTTGGCGGTGGCATCGAGGACGGATTCGTCGACCTTGCCGGCGACCATCGCCCTCAGCTTGTCGACGCCCAGCACGGCCCCCTGCTCCTCGAAGACGCGAGCGGTGAACCGGTCGCGATCGGCGGCGTTGGCCGAGACGATCACGACGAGCGAGCCGGGCGAGTAGCGCATCCGATCGCTCGGCTTGAGCGTGCGACACCGGGTGGTGAGGTCGATCGGGCGCGGCGGCCTGTCCGACCCGTCGCGGCCGCGAGGCCGATCCGAGGACCAGCCCGTCCGCTCGTCCGAGCCGATCTTGACGCTGCGGGGTCCGGTGGTCTCGCTCATCGACCTTTCAATCTAGCCCCCTGGCACCGGCGGGCCCGAACTATCGGGCGGAATCGAGCGTTGGGGGCGCGTCCGGTGGGATCCCCGGAGCGGTCGGACAGACGTCCAGGGGATCGACCTTCCGCCGGAGGGGTCGTAGCCCTGGGCCGATGCGACCGTATGTCGGTTCCCCCTGACGCAGACCCGCCTATTCGGATGCCTGCCCACTACGGGCGCGAGGTGGTCCGGTCGACGGCACGGCGAGCGCTCGCCGGCCTCGCCTTGATCATCGCCGTAACGCTGGGCGCGGGTGCGGCCACGAGCTGGCGCGGCACGACGTTCATCGCGATCGAGTGCTCGGCGATCGCCGCGATGTTCCTGATCGATCGCGTCGTGATGCCTCGCCTCGATCGGCGAGAGCGCGGCAACAACGCCGAGATCAAGGTCGGAGGCATCCTCGAGTCACTCCGAGGCGCCGGGTGGCGAGTCCTTCATGACGTTGACACAGGACGCGGCAACATCGACCACGTCCTCGTCGGTCCAGCCGGCCTTCTGACCGTCGAGACGAAGAGCCGTCGTGGCAGGGTCTCGACAACATCACTCAACCCGGCTTGGCTCAGCCAGGCGTACGCTCAGCGGAAGTGGCTCGAGAACGTCACGGGCCAGCCCGTCGACTCCCTGCTCGTGTTCAGCGACGCCTGGCTCGATCGCATGGTCTCGCGCAAGCGCGGAGTCTGTGTCCTTCCGGCACGAGCCCTTCCTGGGCATCTAGGGCGTCGGCCGCAGCGCCTGGCTCCAGGTGAGGTTGATGCGCTGTACGACCGCCTCGCCCGCGCGCTCGCGGCATAGCCACATTCACCGCTGACACCAACGGCGAACGTCGGATCGTTGTCGTCGTGGCAACCACCATCCGACGTTCGCGCCTCGCGGCGCGGGACGGGTGCTCAGCCGAGCACGACGGCCAGCCGCCGCTCGAGGGCGCCCGCGAGCGCGTCGCGCACCGGGCCCTCCTCGAAGCGCTCGACCAGCTCTGCGAGGAAGCCCTCGATGACCAGCCGCGACGCGACCTCCTGCGAGAGGCCGCGGGCGCGCAGGTAGAACAGCTGCTCGGGGTCGATCTGGGCGATCGCCGCGGCGTGGGTGCAGCGGACGTCGTTGGCGAGGATCTCCAGGCCGGGGATCGCGTCGGCGTGGGCGCGCTTGGACAGCAGCAGGTTGCGCGACTCCTGGAAGGCGTCGGTCTGCTGGGCGCCGGGGTCGACCTTGATCATGCCGCGCCAGACCGCGGACGCGCGGCCGTTGAGGATGCCGCGGAAGGCGAGGTCGCTGACGCAGTGCGCGGCGGCGTGCTCCTGGGTGGTGTCGAAGTCGAGGTGCTGACGGCCGCCCAGCGCGTAGGCGCCGGTGACCTTGCCCTCGGCCCCCTCGCCCTCGAGGATCGTGTTCTGGAAGATCTTGCCGTTGCCGGCGCCGAAGCCGAGCACGACCCAGTCGAGCTTGCCGTTGCGGTCGACCTTGGCGCGCTGGGTGCCGAACACCCACGACTCCTCACTGAGGCCCTGGCCGCTGACGAAGCGCAGGTTGGCGTTCTCGCCGACGACGAGCTCGACGACCGTGGTGAACAGGCCGGGCTCGGTCGAGGCGTACTGCTCCCAGACCTCGGCCTCCGCGCCCTCCTCCAGGACGATCAGCACGCGCCAGTTCAGCGCGGTCCGCGCCGTGGCCTGCACCGCCGTCAGGACGATCGGCGCCTCGACCTTGACCCCGGCCGGGACGTAGACGAACGCCCCGCCCGCCCACTCGGCCGCGTTGCGCGCGGTGAACACGTTCTCGCCCGCTTCGACCACCGATCCGAGCCACTTGTCGACGAGCTCGCCGTGGGTCTCGACCGCCTGCGACAGCGGCATGATCAGCGGGTGGGCCGGATCGGATTCCTGCTCGTCGACCGGGTGATAGGACCCGTCGACCTGCGTCATCCGCACGCCCTCGGCCGGCAGGTCGAACACGAGGTCGGCCTGGTCGGCGGCCAGCAGGTCGCCGACGCCGGCGGTCTCGTAGGCCGCGAGGTCGAAGTTCTTGAGCTCGGTGAACTCCCAGCCGGCGACGCCCTTGAACGTCGGCAGCTCGAGCTCCTGCCAGCTAGCCAATCGAGCCCTCCATCTGGAGCTCGATCAGGCGGTTCATCTCGACCGCGTACTCCATCGGCAGCTCCTTGACGATCGGCTCGATGAAGCCGTTGACGATCAGCTTGCCGGCCTCTTCCTCGGTCAGCCCGTGGCTCATCAGGTAGAAGAGCTGCTCGTCGCCGACCTTCGACACGGTCGCCTCGTGGCCGACGTTGACGTCGTCCTCGCCGATGCGGATCGTCGGGTAGGTGTCGCTGCGCGAGTCCTCGTCGAGCAGCAGCGCGTCGCAGACGACCTTGGACTTCGAGCCGTGTGCGCCCTTGGCGACCTCGAGCAACCCGCGGTAGGACGAGCGCCCGCCGTCCTTGGAGATCGACTTGGCGAAGATGTTCGACGTCGTGTTCGGCGCCGCGTGGACGATCTTGCCGCCCGCGTCCTGGTGCTGGCCGTTGCCGGCGAAGGCGATCGACAGGATCTCGCCGTGCGCGCGCTCACCCGTGAGGTAGACGCTCGGGTACTTCATGGTCAGCTTGGAGCCGAGGTTGCAGTCG
>JAWVFY010000403.1:0-2995 GCA_033855575.1 Solirubrobacteraceae bacterium | reverse complement strand
CTTGGCGAAGATGTTCGACGTCGTGTTCGGCGCGGCGTGGATGATCTTGCCGCCGGCGTCCTGGTGCTGGCCGTTGCCGGCGAACGCGATCGAGAGGATCTCGCCGTGGGCGCGCTCGCCCATCAGGTAGACGCTGGGGTACTTCATGGTCAGCTTCGAGCCGAGGTTGCAGTCGACCCACTCGACGGTCGCGTCGGTGTCGGCGCGAGCGCGCTTGGTGACGAGGTTGAAGACGTTGTTCGACCAGTTCTGCACGGTCGTGTAGCGGATCCGCGCGCCCGGCTTGGCGAACAGCTCGACCACCGCGGAGTGCAGCGAGTCGCTCGAGTAGGTGGGCGCGGTGCAGCCCTCGACGTAGTGCACGTAGCTGCCCTCGTCGGCGATGATGATCGTGCGCTCGAACTGGCCCATGTTCTCGGTGTTGATGCGGAAGTAGGCCTGCAGCGGCATCTCGACGTGGACGCCGGGCGGCACGTAGACGAACGAGCCGCCGCTCCACACCGCGGTGTTCAGCGCGGCGAGCTTGTTGTCGTTGGCGGGGATCAGCGTGGCGAAGTACTCGCGGACGAGGTCCTCGTGCTCCTTCAGCGCGGTGTCCATGTCCATGAAGACCACGCCCTGAGCCTCGAGCTGCTCGTTGACCTGGTGGTAGACGCTCTCGGACTCGTACTGCGCGCCGACGCCGGCCAGGAACTTGCGCTCGGCCTCGGGGATGCCCAGGCGGTCGAAGGTCTTCTTGACGTCCTCGGGGACGTCGTCCCAGGAGCGCTCGGAGCGCTCGGACGCACGGACGAAGTAGTGGATGTCGTCGAAGTCGACCTCGGCGAGCATCGGGGAGCCCCACGTGGGCATCGGGCGGGCGATGAAGTAGTCGTAGGCCTTCAGGCGGTTGTCGAGCATCCACTGCGGCTCGTTCTTGAACTCGGAGATCTTCGCCACGAGCTCGCGCGTGAGGCCCTTGGGCGCCTTGAACAGGTAGTTCTCGGCGTCGTGGAAGCCGTAACGCTCGGTGTAGTCGGCGTTGAGGCCCTTGAGGGCTTCCTGCTCGGCGATGACTTCGGGAGTGGCCATAAGGCGAAGAACTGCTCCTCGGGTGGAAATCCGATTGCTCTGGGAGGAATTATAGCCCGGCCGGTGGTCGTCGGCCCCGCGCCCGCGCACTGGACGAGTCTCGGATACACGGACGCGACGAACGTCCAGAACTACGGGCTATAGGCGGTAGATCTGGACGTTCGACATCGCACGTCAACCAGCTAGCGCAGGCGGCCGACCAGCGCCCACAGCGCGACGAGCGCCCAGACGATGTTGACCACCACGAACGCCCAGGCGTGGGTCATGATGGCGGCGGTGGCGAGCAGGGCCGCGCCCACGAGGTTCAGCAGCTGGTAGCGGGGCTGGTCGGCCCGCATGCGGTTGGTCTGCAGCGCCCAGAAGGCCAGCAGGATCCCGGCCGCGCCGATCCCCGCGAGGACCTGGTCCACTACGCCGCGCGGCGCAGCGGCCGTGCGGCGCGACCGGTGCGCCGGAACGAACGCAGAGCGCCGGCGATCGCGCGGTACGTGTCGGCATCCCCGGACATGCCGATGTGGCTCGCGCCGACCTCGACGTGCTCGGCATCGGGGTCCAGGCAGGTGCGCCAGTCGACGATCCCGTCGCTCTTGGAGTAGATGCTGACGAAGCCCGCTCCGGTGGGGAAGCGCGCGGCCGCCTGCTCGCGCGCCTCGGCGCAGCAGTCGCCGGCCAGACAGCCGTGGGAGAACACGCCGGGCAGGCCCAGCGTGCCGAGCAGCCCGAGGCCGAGGACGTGCGCACGGACCACCGGATGGACCGCGAGCTGGTCGGTCAACGGGGAGCCGAGCGTGACGACGCCGCTGACGAGCTCGGGCCGGCGAACGGCCAGCAGGCGAGCCAGCGCGCCCCCGCGACTCTGGCCGACGATCGCGACCGGGCGGCCGAAGCGCGCGTGGTTGCGCTCCAGCGCCACCTCCAGCCGCTCCGCTGCCCGCGCGGCGCAGTCGACGTTGGCCCGCATCTCGGCGCGGCAGGGGCGATAGCCGATGCGCGTCAGCCAGGCGGCCATCGTGCCCAGCGACCGGTCGCCGGCCAGGAACCCCGGTACGAGCATCACCGGCTCGCTGTCGCCGTGCGGGATGCCCTCGCCGCGGAGGACCGGATCGCGCCGCAGCGCGAGGTGCTCGAGCGCCACGCGGCTCTCGCGCCAGATCGGGATCCGCACCAGCGCGGGGGGCTGCATCGCGACGAACTCTATCCGGGCTCCCGGGCGGTGGGCGATCTAGACCATCCGGCCTCCGGCCGGGGGGACCCGCCTCCGGCCGCCACCTGGCGGCCTCCGGCACCCCTAGACTCCCCCGATGCCACCGGCCGCCATCGCCGGCAGCGTCGCGACCACCTCGAGCGTCGCCGTCGCCGGCAGCGCCGGCACGTTCGCCAGCGCCGCGGTCGCGGGCAGCGCCGGCACGTTCGGCAGCGCCGCGGTCGCGGGCAGCGCGCTGACGCTCGGTGGGGTGCTGGTCGGCCTGTGCGCCGCCACGATCGCCTGCGTGGCCTGCTCGCGCTGTGCGCTGTGCGTGGGCTGCGTCGAGTGCGACCGCTGTGCGTTCTGCGTCGGCTGCGTCGGCCTCAGCGGCGAGTCGTTCCGGATCGGAAGGCGCGCTCGGCGGCGCCGCTGGCCTCGCTGAAGGCGCGCTCGGCCAGCTCGCCCTGGCGATCGGTCAGGCGAATGTGGGAGTGACGGCCGATCGACCGAGTCGAGACCGCCAGGTCGCGCAAGGTGGGTGCGGTGGCGAGCGGCACGGAGACCAGCGGCCGGGTGCCCACCTCCCACCTCCAGCGCTCGTGCCCGGTCGGCTCGGGCTCGTCGGAGACCGCCTCCTCGATGGCGAACACGCGTCCCTCGCCGTACTCGCGGGCCGAGCCCGAGGCGTAGATGGCCAGCAGGTCACCGCGCGCGATCCGTGGGCGCCGGGGGAAGCGG
>JAWVFY010000402.1:0-3066 GCA_033855575.1 Solirubrobacteraceae bacterium | reverse complement strand
GTCTCGATCTGCGAGTTGATG
Organism: Solirubrobacteraceae bacterium; assembly: GCA_033855575.1. Classification (GTDB taxonomy): domain Bacteria; phylum Actinomycetota; class Thermoleophilia; order Solirubrobacterales; family Solirubrobacteraceae; genus BP-464. The sequence goes on along the minus strand of JAWVFY010000402.1, from coordinate 3,045 downwards.
CCGATCACGCGGCCGGTGGCGTCGAGCAGTGGCCCGCCCGAGTTGCCCGGGTTGATCGCCGCATCGGTCTGGATGACGTTGCGGATGCTGAACCCGTTGGGCGCCTTGATCTCGCGCTGGAGCGCCGAGACGACGCCGGTGGTCAGCGTCTGGTCCAGGCCGAACGGGTTGCCGATGGCGATCGTGGGATCGCCCACCTGCACGTCCTTGGCCGACCCGAGGGCCAGCGGGTCGAGGCTCAGGCCGTCCGGGTTGACCTTGAGCAGCGCGAGATCGCTGGAGGTGTCCTTGCCGACGATCGTGGCGGTGACGCTGCGGGAGTCCGAGAACTGCACCGTGACCTTCACGGCGCCGTCGATGACGTGCGCGTTGGTCAGGATGTCGCCGCTCTTGTCGATCACGAAGCCCGAGCCGGTGGCCTCGCCACGCTGCTGAGTGGGCTGCAGGAAGAACGACGGCGACTGCGTGCGCTGGACGATCTCGGAGCGCACGAACACGACCCCGGGCGCATCGCGCTTGTAGATCTGGCTCGGCGTCAGCGCGCTGGACCTCGCGGCCGCGCTGACGGGTGCGGAGGCCGACAGGGGCGCCTGCTCGACGACGGTGGTGGTCTTGGTCGAGTCGCCGCCGACGGCCACGACGGCCGCGCCGCCGACACCGCCCACCGCTGCCGCGGCAAGGGCGACCGGGGCCATGATCTTCGCGTTCATGCCCGCCAGTGTCCGATCGCGTCCTTTGCGCTTCTTCAAGGATGGCTCAGAGTTCTTAAAGATCGCCGGGAGCCCGCTCAGGGCCGGCTGGGTCTCAGGCCGACGGGAACTCGGTGGTGTCGCCCGACTGATGCGAGCCGGTCAGCTCGCGGCAGGCCAGCTCCGGGTCGGCTGCGCGCATCAGCGACTCGCCGACCAGCACGGCGTCGATACCGACGCGCTCGAGCTCGTCGAGCTGCGCACGGGAGTGAAAGCCCGACTCCGAGACGACCGTCTTGCCCGCCGGCACGTCGACGAGCAGCTCGAACGTGCGCTGGATGTCGACGCTGAAGTCGTCGAGGTCACGGTTGTTGATGCCGATCACGTCGGCGTCGACGACCTCCAGGGCGCAGGCCAGGTCGGCCTCGTTGTGGACCTCGACGAGCACGTCGAGGTCCAGGCCCCGCGCCTCGCGATACAGGCCGGCGACCTCTGCGGGCTCCAGGGCGGCGACGATCAGCAGCAGGGCGTCGGCGCCGGAGGCCGCGGTCTCGTAGACCTGGTAGGGGTCGACGATGAAGTCCTTGCGCAGGATCGGCAGCACCGAGGCCGCCCGCGCGGCCTGCAGGTCCGCCAGCGACCCGCCGAAGTTCGGGCCCTCGGTGAGGATCGAGAGCGCCGCGGCGCCGCCGCGCTCGTAGGCACTGGCCACCTCGCCCACCGAGGCGCCGGCGCGGATCTCGCCCGCCGACGGCGAACGGCGCTTGTACTCGGCGATGACCGACACGCCGGGCCGGATCAGCGCCTCCGAGAACGGGCGCTCGTCGCGGGCGTGCAGCCGAGCCTCGAGCTCGGCCAGCGGCAGCTCGCGGCTGCGGCGGCGCACCTCCTCGCGGGTCGCGTCGACGATGCGGTCCAGCACGCTCACAGGAGCCCCGCGAGCTCCTCGCTCAGGCGGACGTAGCGCTCGAGCGTCGCCGCGGCGGCGCCCGAGTCGACCGCCTCGGCGGCCGCGTCCACCCCTGCCGCCAGCGACTCGGCGGCCCCCGCGGCGTAGATCGCCGCGCCGCCGTTGAGCACGGCGAGGTCGCGCCGGGGGCCGGGCTCGCCGGCCAGGATGGCGCGCGTGGTCGCGGCGTTCTCGGCCGGCGTCCCGCCCGCGACGGCCTCCGGCGGGGCGGTGGGCAGCCCAACGTCGCCCGGCGCCACCGTGTAACGCTCGATGGCGTCGGCGTTGACCTCCACGACGTGCGTCTCGCCGGAGGTGCTCATCTCGTCGAGTCCATCCTCGCCGGAAACTAGCAGCGCCCTGTCGATCCCGAGGCGTGCCAGCGCCCCGGCCATGACGTCGAGGAACGCGGGATCGGCCACGCCGATCAGCTGGCGCCGGGCGCCGGCCGGGTTCGTGAGCGGCCCCAGAAAGTTGAAGATCGTCCGCACGGCGAGCTCCTTGCGCACCGGCACGACGAACCGCGTGGCCTGGTGATGGGCCGGCGCGAACATGAACCCGAAGCCCGCCTCGTCGATGCAGCGGGACACGCCCTCGGGCCCGACGTCCAGGCGCGCGCCCAGCGCCTCGAGCACGTCCGCCGAGCCCGACAGGCTCGTCGCCGAGCGGTTGCCGTGCTTGGCCACCGCGCACCCCGCGCCCGCCGCGATCAGCGCCGCGGTCGTCGAGACGTTGAACGTCGTGCGCCCGCCGCCGGTGCCCGAGGTGTCGAGCAGGTCGTCGCGGTCGCAAAGCACGGGTGTGGCCAGCTGGCGCATCGTCGAGGCCAGCCCGGCGAGCTCCTCCTCGGTCTCGCCCTTGGTGCGCAGCGCGATCAGGAAGCCGGCGATCTCGACCTCGCCGGCGTCGCCGCCCATGATCTCGCGCAGCACGCGCGCCGCCCCCTCCTGGGAGAGCGACCGGCCGGACGCCAGCGCGTCGATGGCCTCAGTGAGGATCGGGTTGGGCACGGAGGAAGTTGGCGAGCAGCGGCTTGCCCGCGTCGGTCAACACGGACTCGGGATGGAACTGCACGCCCTCGGCGGGCAGCTCGCGGTGGCGGATGCCCATCAGGACTCCCCCTCCGTGTGCGCTCGCCTCGAAGCAGCCGGGAAGCGAGGACTCCTCGACGACCAGCGAGTGGTAGCGCCCGACGGTCAGCTCGTCGTCGAGCCCGGCGTAGATGGTGCGGCCGTCGTGGGTGATCGTCGTGGTCTTGCCGTGGACGGGCTCGTGCTGGACGACCCGGCCGCCGAAGGCCTGGGCCAGGGACTGATGCCCCAGGCAGACGCCGAGGGTCGGCACGCCCGCCTCGGGGAAGCGGCGCATGGCCTCGACCGACACGCCGGCCTGGTCGGGCGTGCACGG
>JAWVFY010000401.1:0-3199 GCA_033855575.1 Solirubrobacteraceae bacterium | reverse complement strand
TGCGCCAGGGCGACCGCTGCCTCGAGGCCGGGGGCTTTCAGTCGCTGCTGGCCTACGACGTCTGCGTGGCCAACCTCGACACATCGCTGCGGCGCCGGCCCGCCGCCGAGCAGGCCGCCGACGCGGTCGCCGCTTTCCCGGACGGCCTGACGACGCAGGAGGTGGCGGCGATCATGACGCCCGACCTCGCGCCGCTGGACCGCCGGCGGGCCGAGACCGAGCTGCTGCAGGCCGTGGCGGCCGGGACGGTGTCGCGCACGCCGCTGGGCGACGACGCCCTGTGGCGACCCGTCGCCTGACCCCCGGCGTCAGGAGGCGAGGGCCAGCTCGCGGCGGTGCCCGGTCCAGTCGCCGGCTGTCTCGACCAGGATGTCGAGCATCGCCTGCTTGGCCGGGGAGCAGAAGCCGCCGGCCGTGGAGATCGCCGCGATGCGGCGCACCGGGGCCTTGGTGCCGAGCGAGCGCACGACGACGTCGGGGCGGACGTTGGTGAGCGCGAGGTCAGGGATCAGGCAGACGCCCATGCCGGCCGCGACGAAGCCCTGGATCGCGTTGTAGTCGTCGGACTGGAAGGCGATCCGCGGCTCGAAGCCCGCCGCGTTGCAGGCGCGCAGCAGGATCTGGCTGTCCGGGCAGGTCGCGTCGGCCGAGCCGATGATCCACGGGTCCTCGGCCAGGTCGCCGACGCTGACGTTGCGCTTGCCCGCGTGCGGATGGCCGGCGGGCAGGACGAGGTACATCGGGTCATCGATCAGGTGCGTGCGCGCGAGCCCGTCGTCGCCGGGCTTGGCCCAGGCAGTCTCGATCGTCAGCCCGATGTCGGCGTCGCCGGCGCGCAGCGCCTCGACAGCCTCGTCGGGCTCGGCGGGCGCGAGCGTGATCTCGACCGCCGGGTGGCGCTCTCGGAAGCGCGCGATCGCCTCGGGCATGATCGACGAGCCCGCGCTGGGAAATGCGACGAGCCGCAGGCGGCCGCCCCGCAGACCGGCCATCGCCTCGAGCTCGGCCTCCGCGTCGGCCAGGCGCCGGAGGATCTCGTCGGCGTGGCCGAGCAGCACCCGGCCGGCCTCGGTGAGGTGCACCCCGCGTTCGCTGCGGTCCTCCATCTGCAGCCCGGCCTCGCGATCGAGCGCGGCGATCTGCTGGGAGACGGCCGACTGCGTGTAGGCCAGCGACTCGGCGGCGGCCGAGAACGATCCCCGGGCGGCGACCTCTTTGAGCACCCTCAGGCGGCGGACGTCAAGCATAAGAAGATCTTATCACGGATCCCATAAACCATCATTTGATCTTTTGGCGCCCGAAGCTCACAATGAAGTCATCCCAATCGTTTGAACCGCTGGAAGACGCCAGCGAGACCTGGAGGACAGAAGCCCATGAACAGCCAACTCAACGACATGGTCCTCCGCGCCGATCGCCCCACCGACGAGCCGGTTCTGCGGCGCCTCGCGGCACTCGACTCGGCGCGGCCGCTGCGTGGTCGCGCGCTGGTCGCCGAGGTGCAGGGCCGCCCCGTCGCCGCCATCGGGCTCGACGACGCCCGCGTGGTTGCCGACCCCTTCGAGCACACCGCCGACATCGTCGAGATGCTCCGCGTCCGCGCCGGCCGCCTCGACCCCAAGACCGAGCACGGGTCCCGCCTGCTCGCCCGCCTCCGCGCCGCCGCTGCCTAGTTGGCCGGTGCGGTCCGCACCAGCCCCGCCCCACCCGCCTCCTCACTGCGGGTGTGGGCGGCGCTGGGCGCCGTCTACCTGATCTGGGGCTCGACCTACCTCGCCATCCGCGTGATGGTCGAGACCGTCCCGGCCCTGCTGGGCGGCGGCGCGCGGTTCGTGGTCGCCGGCGGTGCGCTGCTCGGAGTCCTCACACTCCGCGGGGGCGTCGCCCGCGCACGCCTGCCCCGCGAGATGGTCCTGCGGGTCGCCCTCGTGGGCACGCTGCTGGCCGCCGGGGGCAATGGCCTGGTCACCATCGCCGAGAAGCACGTCCCGTCAGGGCTGGCCGCCCTGCTCGTCGCGTCCACCCCGCTGTGGATCGTCGTCTTTCGCAGCATCTTCCACGACCGCCCGACGCGCGCCACCCTGGCCGGCGTGGCCATCGGCTTCGTGGGCGTCGCGCTGCTGCTCCTCCCGGGCAACCGCCCGCAGGGGGTGCCGCTGGGCGGCACCCTGCTCATCCTCCTCGCCGCCGCGAGCTGGGGCATGGGCTCGTTCGTGTCCCAGCGCGTGACGATGCCGGCCGACCCGCTGGTCTCCACCGCGTGGCAGATGCTCTTCGGCGGGGCCGTGATGCTCGTCGCCGCGCTCCTGGCGGGCCAGGCCACCCACGTCGACCTGGGCGGCTTCTCGGCCAAGTCGGTGTGGGCGCTGGTCTACCTCGTCGTGATCGGCTCCCTGGTCGCCTACAGCGCCTACACCTGGCTGCTGCAGCACGCGCCGATCTCACAGGTCTCGACCTACGCCTACGTCAACCCGATGGTCGCGGTCGTGCTCGGCTGGGCGATCCTCAACGAGCACATCCCGCCGATGACCGTGGTGGCCAGCGCGATCATCGTCTTCGCGGTGGCGACGATCGTCCGAGCGTCAAGCAGGCCCTGAGCGCGTCGCTGACACCCTCGGTCTCCGCTCCGGTGATCCCCGAGGCTTTGTTCGGACTCGGGGTCTATGCAAAGCCCTCGGATTAGTCACAATTCCGGCGAATGGACGTCGAGTTCTTCGAAGCGGTCCTCGCCGGCTCGCGTTCTGCGCTCCTGCGGGTCGGTGGGCCGGGAACCCCCTCTCGGCTCGAGAGCAACCTGGTGGTGCACACCGCCGGCGCATCCCGTGAGCTGGCGGCGCTCCCAGCGTCGGAGACCGTCGCCGAAGGCCGCTGGCAGGCGGCCTTCCCGATCCCCCGCGACCTCCTCGCCGCGGCCGATCGCTTCACGCTCGTCGTGGGAGACGGGTCGGTCCTGGCGCTCCCGGCGCCGTCCTCGCGGCCTCCCCGGCGGGATCGGGAGGACGTCGAGGCTGCGCTGCGCCGCGAGCGCGAGCTTCGCGAGGCCGCCGAGGCGCGGATCGCCGAGCTCGGCGAGGCCGAGCAGTCGCTGCGGGCGAGGCTCGAGGCCGAGCTCGAGCGGCGCCAGGCGGCCCTGGCCGACGCGCAGGCCCGCCACGAGCAGGCGGCGACCGAGACGGCCGGACAGATCGAGCGATTCGAGCGG
>JAWVFY010000400.1:0-2941 GCA_033855575.1 Solirubrobacteraceae bacterium | reverse complement strand
GGTCTCGAGGAGGCTGCGGGCCGGATTCGCCTCGACGCGCAGCAGGTAGTAGCCGTCCGCATCATTACCGAAGTCGACGTACTGCCCGGAGGTCTGCCACTTGTAGGAGTCCTCCCACCCGTTGGCGATGCCCTCGTAGAAGCGGTAGGAGCCGTCGGGCTGCGGCGTCGGCTCGCAGTTGTTGACCGAGCGCGGGTCGATCTCCTGCTGGCCGAAGGAGTGCCAGTCGTAGATCTTGATGTTGCCCAGGCAGAAGCCCTCCTTGAGGACCTTGCCCGCTACGGTCAGCGTGTGGCGCGGACCCACCCGGTAGAACAGGAACTCCGCGATGCCGAGCACGTGGTAGTGGGCGTGGATGTGGTGAAAGACGTAGCGGCCGGCGGGGCGCTCGAAATGGCTGCCATCGGTGCGGTAGACGACCTGATAGAGCGGCCCGCCCTGCGGCGAGGCGACGGTGGAGGAGGCGCCGAAGACCTGGAACGGGCCGGGCCCGAGGCTGGCGAAGCCGCTGGTGAAGCGCAGGCACCGGTGCGCCCCCTGCTCGATCGTCTCCTCGGCGAGACAGCCGTAGATGGGCTGGCCGCCGACCTGCATCGTCGGGTTGTGGACGCCGGCGATCGCGGTGTAGTTGCCGCCCTCCACCACGACCATCGGCGGCGGCTGGTCGAAGGTCAGGTGCCACGGCGGATCGGCCGCCAGGTCCGGCGGCATCGTCAGCGCGTCCGCGCTGCGGGCCTGGGCCGGGCAGGTCTCGATTCTCCGGGTGACCGTCATTGCCCCCCGGGTGGTGTCGATCACCAGACGGATCACGGCGACCTCGGGCGGCAATCCGGCGAGTGACACGGACACCGAGCGGCGCGCTCCGCGGACCACCGTCTGGCGGTGCCCGTCGATGTAGACCGTCGCGCTGCGCGCGCCCGCAGCGACGATCCGGGCGGGCAGCGCGATGCGCGCCGACGCGAGCGGCGAGCAGGCGGGGACGGTCGCCACGGCCGGGTCGAGCGCCGCGCGCGCCTTGAAGTCGCCGATCTGGACGTTGTGCGGGATGACCCGCACGGTCCACAGGCCAGGCTTGGGCTGGTGGGCGAAGAGCTCCTTGTCGTAGTCCTCGGCGAACCCGTCGAGCTCGTAGGTCGACCCGCTGGCCGCGACGTTGCCGGCGGGGTCGAGCAGCTCGACGTCCCAGCCGTTGCTGTCATCCGACGTGGACACGGCGACCCGCAGCACCTTGGCACTCGCCGCGGTGACCTTCAGCCCGTAGTCGAAGCAGGGCCCGACGATCCCGCAGAGGCTGGGGTCGTCGACGCGTGCGCTGGAGACGAACGCGCCCGGCCAGAACGCGGTTGAGCCCTCGCCGAGCGTGGCGATCGTGGTCGTCGCGTCGGCCGTCACCGCCGTGACGCCGGCCAGCGCACCGGCCAGCGCCAGCGCGAACACCCCCCGCAGGATTCGCATGGCGGCGACGCTATGAGACTCAGAGGACGGGCTCTTCGACGCCCGGGCCAAGGTTGAACGCGCGCGTTTGGACGTGCCGTCGAGGTGGCTTATGCTCGCGCCCCATGCTCGCCGTCGACACGTTCGCCGTGATCATGACCGTGCTCGTCGGCGGCCTGCTGGTCTTCGTGATCCTGCTCGGGCTGTTCGTCCCGGGAACGGGAGCCAGGCAGCTCGATTGGAAGCCGACACGGTCGGTCGAGACCGAGGTCCAGAACGAGATCGACGACCTCGACCAGATGCTCGAGGCGGCCAACGCACGCCGGCGCCGGCGGGGCGCCGCCGAGCTGACCGAGGACAGCCTCCACGCCGAGGTTCGCCGGCACACGCGCGAGCAGACCAAGCGGCGCGACGACTACGTTGCCGATCTGGAGATCGCGCAGATGCTCGACGCCACCAACGCCAAGCGCCGCGACCGCGGTCAGCCCGAGCTGACGCTCGAGGATCTGCGCGCCGACCTGGGGATCTGACGCGATGCGGGTCCTGCTCGTGGGCGGCGGGTGCCGCGGCCTGGAGCTCACGCGCGCGCTCGTCGCCGAGGGCCACGCGGTTCGCGTCGTCACGCGCCGCGCCGAGCGCCGGGAGGAGATCGAGGCGGCGGGCGGCGAGTGCTGGAGCGGAGATCCCGACGTGGTGGGCACGCTGCGCTACGCGCTGGCCAACGTCACGGTCCTGCTGTGGGCGCTCGGGACGGCGAGCGGCGAGAACGTCGAGGCCCTGCACGGCTCGCGCCTGACCATGATGCTCGAACGCACCATCGACACGATGGTGCGCGGCGTGATCTACGAGGCCGCGGGCAGCGTCCCGTCCGCGATCCTGGCCCAGGGCGCCACGGAGGTCCGCCGGATGTGCGAGCGCAACGAGCTGCCCTACGCGCTGCTGGAGGCCGATCCCGCCGACGCCGGCGCCTGGACGAGCGCGGCGGGGGCAGCGATCGAGCGGCTGCTGACCGCGCGCCGGCCTACTGCCCGCTGAGCGGCGGGGGGCGGACGTTGGGCGAGCCCGGCCGTGCCCACGGCGCGGTGGGCTGGCCGCCGCCGGTCAGGGCCGAGAGGCCCACCACGGCGGCCGCGAGCAGCGCGGCGACCACCAGGATGATCGCCGCGACGCGGGCGGCGCGGGCCGCACGCCCGGCGCGGGCCGGCGGCGCGGGGAGTGTCCGCACGACGCGCTGCCGAGGAGCCTCGCGGACCGTGGGAGCCGCCGGCGGCTCGAGCACGGCCGGCGGCTCGTCGGCGGGTGGGAGGGCCGGCGGCGCCGGGACCACGCGCAGCTTCGCGCGATCGGGGACGGGGTTGGCCGGCGGCGGCGCCGGACGCTCGGTGGGGCGGGGTGCCTCGGCGAACGAGGCGCGCAGCGCAGCGCGGGCCTCGTCGAGGGCAGCCGCGTGCTCGGTGCAGCGCGGGCAACGCGCGAGGTGGACCTCGAGCCACTTGCGCTCCGGCCG
>JAWVFY010000399.1:0-2501 GCA_033855575.1 Solirubrobacteraceae bacterium | reverse complement strand
CGGTCGGTCGGGCGGTGTCGGAGATCGTGCAGAGCCCCACCCCGGTCCGGGCGGACGCCGTCGAGGAGCTGCGTGAGGGTGCGGCCCGCGTGCTGATCGCACGGCGTTTCTACAATGACGCGGTACGCGATACGCGGACACTACGTGCGCGACGCATGCCCAGGTTGCTGCGGCTGGCGGGCCGGCGGGCCGTGCCGCAGTTCTTCGACATCGATGACACGCTGCCGGCCGCGGCGCAGCCGAATCCGCCGGCCACGTCAGAGACCGAGCCCCCGAGGCCCGAAACGGCAAAGGAATCTTCATGATCATCTCGTCCCGCGCGCTGAAGCTGGCGTGCGTCGCGGTCTCCGCGGTTGCCCTGGCCGCCTGCAGCGGCAGCCACCACGCGAAGCAATCCGCCAGTGCGGTGATCACACCACCCACGCCGTCGCCGACGCCCACGAAGAAGGCGGCGCCGAAGCTCCCGCCCGCGGTGAGCCCGTTCACGGGTATCGGCAAGCCGTCCACGAACCCGGTCGTGGCGGTGAAGATCGACGACACGGCCAACGGGCGCCCGCAGGTCAACATCGACAAGGCGAACATCGTCTACATCGAACAGGTCGAGGGCGGCCTGACCCGCCAGCTGGCGATCTACAACACCCAGCTGCCGACCGTCGAGGCTGTGCGCAGCACGCGCGCCAGCGACCCGGAACTCGTCGCGCAGTACGGCCCGATCGCCTACGTCGCGTCGGGCGGGGCCCCGAACCCGCTGCAGGTGCTGGACCAGTCGAATCTCAAGTCCAGCATCAACGACCGCGGTGGCCCGGGATTCGCGCGTGACGGCAGCCGGTCGGCGCCGTACAACCTGACGGCGAACCTCGCGCTGGCCGGTCAGACCCTGAAGGCGCCACGCGCCAAGAGCATCGGGCTGACCTGGTCCGCAGCGGCCAACCTCACCCACCGGCCCAAGGGCCTGTCGGTCCAGACCGTGGTCGGCGGAACGCCGGTTCGCTTCGACTGGAATGCCGGCCTGCATCGCTACGTCCGGGTGATCGACGGAGCCGTCCAGCGCACCGCGAGCGGCACGCTGATCTCGACGCCGAACGTCATCGTGCAGTTCTGCCAGGTGACCGTCTACCCCCAGGACGTCGACGTGATGGGCAACCCGTCGCAGTTCACGCACACGATCGGCACCGGCAAGGTCGTCGTCTTCCGTAACGGCCATCGCGTCGACGGCACCTGGACCCGCCCGAAGGCGACGTCAGGCACCACGCTGCGTACCAGCCTGGGCAAGCCGCTGGCACTCGCCCCCGGTGGCGCGTGGGTCGTCCTGGTCGCGACGAACGCGCCGCTGACCTCCTGATCGGGCCAGACCACGTCTTGCCGATCGGTCGGCGAGGCAAACCCTGAACTGCCCGTAGAATCGGCGCTATGTCCGAAGTCCAACATCACGTCAACACCCCCGAGCACGTCATCGGCACCGCACGGGTCAAGCGCGGCATGGCCGAGATGCTCAAGGGCGGCGTGATCATGGACGTCGTCACCGCCGAGCAGGCAAAGATCGCCGAGGATGCCGGCGCCGTGGCGGTCATGGCTCTCGAGCGGGTGCCGGCCGACATCCGGGCCCAGGGCGGCGTGTCCCGGATGAGCGACCCGGACATGATCGACTCGATCATCGCGTCGGTCTCGATCCCGGTCATGGCCAAGGCCCGTATCGGGCACTTCGTCGAGGCGCAGGTCCTGCAGTCCCTCGGCGTCGACTACGTCGACGAGTCCGAGGTGCTGACCCCCGCCGACGAGGCGCACCACATCGACAAGTGGGCGTTCACGGTGCCGTTCGTGTGCGGCGCGACCAACCTGGGCGAGGCCTTGCGCCGGCTCGCCGAGGGCGCCGCCATGATCCGGTCCAAGGGCGAGGCCGGCACCGGCAACGTCGTCGAGGCCACCCGCCACATGCGCCAGATCCGCGCCGACATCAAACGGCTCACCACCCTGGACGAGGCGGAGCTCTTCGTCGCAGCCAAGGAGCTGCGCGCCCCGTACGACGTCGTCAAGGAGGTCGCCGAGGCGGGCCGGCTCCCGGTTGTGCTGTTCACCGCGGGCGGCCTGGCCACCCCGGCCGACGCCGCTATGATGATGCAGCTCGGCGCCGAGGGCGTCTTCGTCGGGTCCGGCATCTTCAAGTCCGGCAACCCGGCCCAGCGCGCCGAGGCCATCGTCAAGGCCACGACCTTCTACGACGACCCCGAGGTCATCGCCAAGGTGTCGCGCGGTCTCGGCGAGGCCATGGTCGGCCTCAACGTCGAGCTGCTGCCGCCGTCCGAGCGCTACGCCACGCGCGGCTGGTAAAGCGAGGGTTAATCCTTGCCCTCCTCTCCTCATGAACCGGTGTGCGGGTTACGCTGGTCCGCGCGGCTGTCGGGGCGTTCACGCACCCTGGGCGGGCAGTCGCGAGAGGGGACGAGCATGGGTTGGTCGGTCGCGCTTGCCTGCGCGAGCCTTGGTGAACCGGGACAGGCCTT
>JAWVFY010000398.1:0-4838 GCA_033855575.1 Solirubrobacteraceae bacterium | reverse complement strand
TCACGGTCTTCTGGGGCTCGGTCGCGCCGTCGCCGAACGCCAACGCCAAGCCCAAGGGCTTCGACGGCTCCGATCCCGACGCCTACGAGCAGGCCAAGTGGGACCGCTACGACACGCTGGCCAAGCTCGCCCAGGCACGCGGCATCGGCGTGATGTGGGACATCGCCGGCCCGGCGCCGAACTGGGCAACCCCGTCGCCCTCGCGCCGCGACCTCGACACGGTCTGGAGGCCCAGCACGGCCGAGTTCGGAGCGTTCGTCCGCGCGGTGGGGACGCGCTACAGCGGGACGTTCCTGCGGCCCTCGGACCGCCCCAAGACCACGACGACCCCACCCCACTGCACCATCGGCCCGACCGTCTGCCAGCCCGGCAAGACCACGACGACCAAGGCCGGGCCGCCGCTGCCCCGCGTCGACACGTGGGAGATCTGGAACGAGCCCAACCAGGGGGCGTGGCTCGCGCCGCAGTGGACCAAGCACGGCAGGTCGCAGATCGCCGCGTCGCCGGGCATCTACCGCGGGCTGGCCGACGTGATGTACGCCGCGCTGGGCGCCACGGGGCACGGCGGCGACACGATCCTGCTCGGCGCCACGGCGCCCAAGGGCCTGGACATCAAGGGCGTCTCGCGGCCGATGAAGCCGATGACGTTCATCCGCGCCCTGTACTGCGTCGACTCCCACAACCAGCCGTTGCGGGGGGTGGCGGCGCGAGCGGGCGGCTGCCCGCTGTCGGACCCGATCCACCAGCTGCCGGCCCAGCACCCGGTCCTCTTCAAGGCCACCGGGTTCTCCCACCACCCCTACGAGCTGACCTTCGCGCCCAACCACCGGCCACCCGATCCGCTGTTCCTGACGATCGCCAACCTCAGCCGGCTCAGCAGCACACTGCGGCTGGCCTACCTGCGCTATCTGCAGCCCATCGGCCCGAGCGGGGTGCCGCTGTACCTGACCGAGTTCGGCTATCAGACCAACCCGCCCGACGCCCTCGGCGTCTCGCCGAACACGCAGGCCGCCTACCTCGACCAGGCGGAGTACATCGCCTGGCGAAACCCCGCCGTGCAGGCGCTCTCGCAGTTTCTGCTCGTCGACGGCGGCCCGCCCGTCGGCCTGACCTTCCAGAGCGGCCTGGAGTGGGTCGACGGCCGCGCCAAGCCCTCCATGCTGGCCTATCGCCTGCCGATCTGGCTACCGCAGCGCAGTGGCCGCAAGGGCTCGAAAATCACGGTCTGGGGGCTCGTGCGCCCGGCCGCCAACGGCACCGCGCCGACCGTCGGCGTCCAGTTCCGCCGCCACGGCGCCAAGCATTGGGGGACGGTCGCCACCTTCCAGGCCACGCCCGACCGGGGCTACCTCTATCACCGCGTGCGCCTGCGCGGCACCGGAGCGTTCCGCCTGCTGTGGAACGGGCAGACCAGCCGCACCGTCACCGTCCGCGCGCACTGACCGACCGCCCGCCCGGACCTGGTGGGCTATCGAACCCGGCCCTGCGGCGGGTTCGACAGCCCAAGCGCGGCGAGGCGTTGGAGGTCGGCGATGACGGCCTTGGGTGAGAGGGTCATCTGGAGCTCGGGATAGCGGCCGACGAGCCAGCCGTTGGCGCGCATCCGGGCGTCCTTGGCGGCATCGCGGCGCCGGCGCCAGCGTGAGCCGTGGTAGCGGCCCCCGTCGGCCTCGACGATCATCCCGAGCTCGGGCCAGTGCAGGTCGACCTCCTCCAGCCCGAGGGTCGACCACACGTACTCGTTGACGCGCGGCCTCGGCAACCCAGCCCGGCGAGCCAGGTTGACCATCAGCTTCTCGAGCCCGGTCCGGGTGGACAGGACCTCGGCCGCCAGCGCGGCCTCCAACACGCGGCCTCCGCGATGGTGCGGCAGGCGCTCGAGGACTCCCCAGATCTGACGGACGTCGAGCACGCGATGGACCCCCGCCTCGTGGATCCATCCGCCGACCGTGTCGACCGACCGACCGGGGCTCATGTCGAGCAACGTCCGGGCCACTGACGTCAGCGCATAGCCGTCGCGCTCGACGATGTCAGCGGGGGACAGCGAGCGCGGGCGATGGACGATGAGCCCCGGGTGTCCCGCTCGCCCCCGCGGGACGGAGACGTGGATGCGGCCGCTGCCGCCGCGGAACCCCCAGGCCGCTGCCGCCGAGACGTGGCTGACCGCCGAACACGGCCCACACGCGAGCCACGCCGCTCGGCAGCGCCCTGCAAAGCCCACCTCCGGTCGGCCGACCGCATAGACGCCGCGGTGCAGGCGAAACAGCATGCCGGCAGCCTCCCGTCCGGCGATCTGATCATCGGTCAGGCCCGCCGCCCTGAGCTCCTCGAGGGACTGCACCCAGTGCGCGGCCGCCACCCGTGGGCTACCGAAGACGTCTCCATGCCCGGCCCGATCGCCCACGACCCGAGCGTGGCCGGGCCGGCGTCACACGGGGCGCGCGGACTGCGACAACTCCGACTCATGCTCCGGGTCGCAGAGGTCGGAGGGCAGCAGCCCCGGGCCGGCCATCTCGCAGGCGCGGCGCAGGAGCGCCTCGTACTCGTCGGTCACCGCGTCCCAGCTGTAGCGCTTGGCCCGCTCGCGGGCGCGCTCGCGGTAGTCCTGCACGAGCTCGGGGTCGCGCAGGATGCGCTCCAGCTGGGCGGTCAGGGACGCCACGCCGACCTGGCCGCTGAACGTGAGGCCGGCGTCGCCGACGGTCTCGACGTTGGGCGCATGGTCGTTGACGATCACGCAGTTGCCGGCGGCCAGCGCCTCGAGGATCACCGGGTGCGTGCCACCGACCTCGGTCGGTGCACAGAAGGCGTAGGCGTTGCGCTGCAGCTCCCAGTAGCCCGGCCCGAAGACGTAGCCCGGGAAGAGCACGCGCGGGTCGCCCGCGCGGCGGACCTGCTTGATGTACTCGTCGGCGTACGGGGCGCCGCCGACGACCACGAGCTTCATCCCGTCGGTCGTCGCCAGCGGGATACGGCTGAAGGCGTCGACCAGCACGTGCGGGTTGTTCTCGGGCTCCAGGCGCCCGACGAAGAGGATGTAGCGCCGCGGCTCGAGACCGAGCCGCTCGAGCGCGCCGACGCCATCGCCGCCCGGATCGTCGACGCCGTAGGGCACCACCCCGATGCGCTGCCCGTAGCGCTCCTCGAAGATCTCGGCGACGGCATGGGAGTCGGTCAGCGCCACGTCGGCCCACCGCGGGGCGTTGCGCTCGGCGAAGCGCAGGTAGGCCTTGGCCAGCGGCGGCCACTTCGAGCGATCGGAGTCCAGCCCATCGACGTTGATGACCGTGGGGATCTCCGCGCTGCGGGTGATCAGGCACATCGGGCTGTTGCCGGCGATGAAGAACAGCGCGACGTCGGGATGCAGGCGACGCGCAGCGTGCAGGCTCGACAGGAACGTGTGGGCGAACGTGTCGAGGTACTTGTTGCGGATCGTCGGCAGGTGAACCAGGCGGGCGCCCTTGTACTCGCGCAGCCGCCGGTCGACGACATGGGGCCGGCAGTAGACGACGACCTCGTGCCCCCGTGCGCTCAGCCGGCTGGCCAGCTGCTCAGCCGCCGTCTCGAAGCCGGAGTAGGACGCGGGGATGCCGCGGGTGCCGAGGATGGCGATGCGCAAGGGGTGGTGAGGCTACCGGGCCTCCAGCGCTCGCTCGTAGGCTCGGACGTGGGCCTCCGCCGACGCCCGCCACGAGAACCGGCCCGCCCGCGCGCGGCCCGCGGCGACCATCGCCGCACGATGTCCGGGGTCGTCGTACAGCCGCTGTAGCGCCTGCTCGAGCGGGGCCGGATCGGTCGCGTCGACGTAGATGGCGGCGTCGCCGCAGACCTCGACGACGGCGCGGTTGCGCACGGCGACGACCGGCACGCCGGCGGCCATCGCCTCCAGCGGCGTCAGGCCGAAGCCCTCGTGGACGCTGGGATGGACGAGCGCGAGCGCGTGCGCGTAGAGCCGCGCCAATGTCGGCGGATCGACCGGCTCGCCCCCCTCGCCCGCATGGCAGAGCGGCAGCGGCAGGTCGGCCGCGTGCACCAGCGCGAGGTTCTTGCGCGGCTCGGCGTCCCCGACATAGAGGACGTGACGCGGCTCGCCGGGCTCGACCGCCGGGAGCTCCTGCCCCGGCCCATGGTGGGCGACGACGATCCGCCCGTCGTCGACTTCCCAGTGCTCGCGGACGTCGGCCGCGGTGGTCTCGGACACGCAGATGACGACCTCGGCCTGCTCGGCCGCCCGGCGGTGCGCCCGGCGCGCCCAACGCGCGAAGCGGCGGTCGAAGTGCTCGGGATGGACCTCGAAGGCCAGGTCGTGGACGGTCACGACCTGGGGGCACGGCGGCTGGCGGGCCAGCGCGGGCAGCGGGTGGTGGATGAGGTCGGCGCTGGTGTCGGCGGCGAACTGCGGCAGCGAGCGCGTGGTCCAGCGGCGATCCTCCAGCAGATTGCGCGCGCTGCCGAGGCCGCCGCCCGCCGGCGGCCGGCGGCGTTCGTTGGCCGCCTCGACGACCTCCACACCGAGACGCCGCAGCGCCGCGGTGAACTCGAGGATGTAGGTCGCGGTCCCCGACGGGCCGCGGAGGGCGTAGCTCGTGTCGATCAGGACGCGCATGCGTGGAGCCGTCCCCTGCGCCGGCGGATCGTGACGTTGAGGAACTGGTCAGTCAACAGGGCGTACAACGACTTGCGCGTGAAGAACCGGAGGTGGTCCGACGACGGCGACAGGTTGCTGGTGCGTGTCAGCAGCGGTCCGTGGGCGGGCGTCGTCGCCAGCAGGATCCCGCCGGGCTTGAGCGCCAGGCGCACGTCGGCCAGCGTCCCGGGCACGTCGACGACGTGCTCGA
>JAWVFY010000397.1:0-4591 GCA_033855575.1 Solirubrobacteraceae bacterium | reverse complement strand
CGGGTCCGACGCCGACTGACGGCGTCGTGGCCGAGCCCAAGTCCGTCGCGCTCGTCGGCACCGGCCTGATCGGCGGGTCGATCGCCCTTGCCGCCCGTGCCCGCCTGGGCGCGACGGTGGTGGGCGTCGACCCCGATCCGGCGCCGGCCCTGGAGATCGGCGCGATCGACGAGGCGGCCGCGCTGCCCGAGGCGCTCGATGGCGCCGCGGTGGCCTTCGTCGCCACTCCGGTCGCGGCGCTCGCGCCGACGGTCACCGCCGTGCTGGCCGCTGCCCCGGCGGGCTGCCTCGTGACCGACACCGGCTCGGTCAAGCGCGCCGTGGTGGCGGCGACCGACGACGAGCGGTTCGTCGGCGGCCATCCGCTGGCCGGCGCGGAGACGGGAGGCGCGCGCGGAGCCCGCGAGGACCTCTTCGACGGCGCCACCTGGTACCTGACGCCCACGCGCCGCAGCTCGGGGCTGCAGCTCGAGCGGCTGCACCGGTTGCTGACCGACCTGGGCGCTCGCCCGGCCGTGCTGGACGCCGAGACTCACGACCGGATGATGGCCGCCGTCTCGCATCTGCCGCACGTCCTGGCCAACGTGCTGGTCGGGCAGGCCGCGCGGGCGCTGGGCGGAGAGCACGCCGGCGCCTTCGGTCAGGTCGGCCCGAGCTTCCGCGACGCCACGCGCGTGGCCGGCGCCAACCCGTCGCTGTGGGGCGAGATCTACGCCGCCAACGGCGACGCGCTGGTCGCCGAGCTCGACGCGGTCCTGGCCGCGCTGCAGGACGTCCGGGCCCGGCTGGCGGGGGGCGAGTCGCTGGAGGGCTGGCAGGCCGGCGCGGCCGCACAGCGCGACGCCCTCAGCGCGGCCACGGCCGGCGAGGCGCTCGCCGAGCTGCGCGTCGTTGTGCCCAACCGGCCCGGGGTCGTGGCCGACGTCGCGCTGACGCTCTCGCGGGAGGGGATCAACCTGGCCGACATGTCGCTGGCGCCGTCGGCCGACATGGCGACCGGTGCGCTGGCGCTGTGGGTCCCGGCGGCGCGCGCCGAACGGGCGCGGACGCTCCTCGCCGAGCTGGGGCTCAGCGCGTGAACGCCCGCTTCGCGCCCAGCGGGCCGCTGCGCGGCGAGATCACGCCGCCGGCCGACAAGTCGCTCTCGCACCGCGCAGCGCTGCTGGGTGCGATGGCGGGCGAGCCTGTCCGCATCACCAACTACCTGCAGGCCGCCGACACCCGCTCGACGCTCGTCGCGATGAGCGCGCTCGGTGCGCTGGTGGAGGAGCGCGGGCACGAGGTCGTCATCCGGGGGACGGGCCTACGTGACGTCCCCGACGTCAGCGCGACGATCGACGTGGGCAATGCCGGGACGCTGATGCGCCTGCTGCCGGGCTGGCTCGCGGCTCAGGAGGGGCGCTCGTACACCCTCGACGGCGACGCCTCGATCCGCCGCCGTCCGGTCGACCGGATCGCCGAGCCGCTCGGACGGATGGGCGCG
The DNA here is from genome assembly GCA_033855575.1 of Solirubrobacteraceae bacterium. Classification (GTDB taxonomy): domain Bacteria; phylum Actinomycetota; class Thermoleophilia; order Solirubrobacterales; family Solirubrobacteraceae; genus BP-464. Next base: position 3,108 of record JAWVFY010000397.1, on the reverse strand, counting down.
CGGATCGACGCCACCGACGGGCGCCTGCCGCCGTTCACGGTCCACGGCGCGCGCCTCGAGGCCATCGACTACGTCCTGCCGGTGGCCAGCGCGCAGGTCAAGTCCTGCGTGCTGCTCGCCGCGCTGCCCGCCGACGGCGTCACGACGATCACCGAGCCCGCGCCCAGCCGCGATCACACCGAGCGGCTGCTCGTGCGCGCCGGGGCGCCGGTCAGCCGGGCGGGCGGCGTCCTGCAGGTGGGCAACACCGACGAGCTCGAACTCGACGAGATCACGGTCCCCGGCGACCTGTCCTCGGCCGCGTGCCTGATCGCTGCCGGCGTCCTGGTCACGGGGTCGCGGCTGCTGATCCGCGACACGGGGGTCAACTGGACGCGCACGGGGTTCCTGCGGATCCTCGAGCGCATGGGGGCGATCGTCGTCGGCGACCTCGAGGCGCCCGACCCGGACGGGCCGATCCCGCCCGACGAGCCGACCTCGGACCTCGACGTGGCCCACGGCCCGCTGATCGGCACGATCGTCGAGCCCGACGAGGTGCCGCTGGCCATCGACGAGCTGCCGCTGGTCGCCCTGCTCGGCTGCTGCGCCGACGGCGAGACCATCGTGCGCGGCGCCCAGGAGCTGCGCCTGAAGGAGTCCGACCGCATTGCGGGGATCGTGGACGGGCTCAATGGCCTCGGCGGCGACCTCGAGGCGACGCCGGACGGCTTCGTGGTGCGCGGGACCGACGGCCTACGGGGCGGGACGATCGCCTCGCACGGAGATCACCGCCTCGCCATGGTCGGCGCGGTTGCCGGCCTGGCCAGCGTCGACGGGGTCGAGGTCGTCGGGATGGAGGCCGCCGCGGTCTCCTATCCCGGCTTCGCCGACGACCTCGCCGCGCTCGCCTCGGCCTGAGCGACCGGGCGGCCGATGGACACGGGGCTATCGTGCCAGCCCGATGCTCATCGCCATCGACGGACCCGCGGGCGCCGGGAAGTCCACCGTCGCCCGGGCCGTCGCCCGGGCGCTGGGCTGGACGTACCTCGACTCGGGAGCGATGTACCGGGCGGCGGCGCTGGCCGCCCTGCGTGGCGATCCCCCGCCCGACCGGATCGAACTGGGGGAGCGCGTCCTCAGCGACGGGGTCGACGTCACCGACGCGATCCGCACGCCCGAGGTGACGGCCCAGGCCTCCGAGGTCGCCGCGGACCCGGCCGTGCGGGAGCGTCTCGTGGCGATGCAGCGCGCCCTCATCGAGAGCGGCAACTGGGTGGCCGAGGGCCGGGACATCGGCACCGTGGTGGCGCCCGACGCCGAGGTCAAGGTCTTCCTGACCGCCTCGCCGCAGGAGCGCGCCCGGCGCCGGGCCGAGCAGGATGGCAGGCCCGTCGACGAGGTCCTGGCCGAGCAGCGCGCCCGCGACGATCGTGACGAGTCGCGCGAGCACAGCCCGCTGCGGACCGCCGCGGACGCCGTCGAGCTCGACACGACGGGGCTGTCGGTCGACGAGGTCGTCCGGCGCATCGCCGCGATGGTGCCGCCAGGGGTGCCGGAGGCCCTCAGGTGAGGGCCGCAGGCGGGTCCCCCCGGCCGGAGGCCGGATCGGCATGAGGAAGGTCGCCGTCGTCGGCTACCCGAACGTGGGCAAGAGCTCGCTCGTCAATCGCCTGGCCGGCTCGCGCGAGGCCGTGGTCCACGAGCGCCCGGGGGTCACCCGCGACCGCAACGAGATCCCGTGTGAGTGGAACGGCCGCCGGTTCACGCTGATCGACACCGGGGGCATCGACCAGCGCGACGACGACCCGATCGCCGGCTCGATCCGCGACCAGGCGCGGGTGGCGCTGCTCGACGCCGACGTTGCGCTGCTGGTCGTCGACGCACGCGCCGGCCTGCGGCCGGGCGACGAGGAGATGGCCGACCTGCTGCGCCGCCAGGACAAGCCGGTGCTCGTGGCGGCCAACAAGATCGACGCGGTGGGCGACGTCCCGGCCGCCGCCGAGTTCTACGCGCTCGGGCTGGCCGACCCGATCGCCGTGTCGGCCGCCCAGGGGCTCGGGACCGGCGACCTGCTCGACGCGCTCGTCGGGCTGCTGCCCGACGAGGACGAGGACGCCGACGAGGAGGACGTGGTCCGCCTGGCCGTCATCGGGCGGCCCAACGTCGGCAAGAGCTCGCTGGTCAACCGCTTCCTCGGCGAGGAGCGGGTGATCGTCTCCGACGTGGCCGGGACCACGCGCGACGCGATCGACCTGCCGCTCGAGGTCGACGGGCGCCGGGTGATCCTGGTCGACACGGCGGGCCTGCGCCGCCAGGCGAAGGTCTCGGAGTCGGTCGAGTACTACACGGCCCTGCGCTCGCAGCGCGCGGCCGAGCGCGCCGACGTGGCGATGGTCGTCTGCGACGCGACCGACGGCATCACTGCGCAGGACCTGCGGGTCGCCGAGCTGGCGATGAAGAGCGACTGCGCCACGCTGATCGTCCTCAACAAGTGGGACCTGTTCGACGGCACCGAGGCCGACCTCGATCACGAGCGCGCGCGGGCCCACCAGAAGCTGCGCCAGCGCCCGAAGGTGATGACCGCGAGCGCCACGCGCGGGCGCAACGTCGCGCGGCTGCTGCCGGAGATGATCACGCTGGGCGACAAGATGCGCGAGCGGATCCCGACGCCCGAGCTCAACCGCTTCCTGGCCGAGACCGTCCAGGTCCGCCAACCCCCCGCGGTCCGCGGCCACCGGCTGAAGATGCTCTACATGACCCAGGTCTCGACGCGGCCGCCGCGCTTTGCCATCTCGGTCAACAGCCGCACCCGGGTCACGCGCGACTACGCCTACTTCCTCGAGAACCGTATGCGCAACCGCTATGCGATGGACGGCGTGCCGCTGATCATCGATTTCAACGAGCGGCGGGAGCGCCGCGGCGGTGGGGATCCACGCAAGGCGTAGGGCCGTCGCCGCGGCGGCGGCGCTCGCGCTGATCGCGATCGTGGCGATCGTGCTGGCGACCTCGGGCGGAGGCACCGCGGCTCCGCCCGACGAGGCGGCGCGGCTCGTCCCGGCAGGCACGCTGGCCTACGTGCACGTGTCCACGGACTCCGGCCGCGATGCCGTGCGCCGCGCCCTGGCGCTC
>JAWVFY010000396.1:0-12990 GCA_033855575.1 Solirubrobacteraceae bacterium | reverse complement strand
CTGACGAGCAGGATCCTCACGCCGCGCGCGCCCGCCACAGCTCGAGGCTCAGCAGCCCCCACAGCGGCCGCGAGTGGTCGTCGCGCCGCGCGACGTGCTCGTCGAGCAGCCGCAGCGCGACGTCGCGGTCGACGAGCTGCGCCGCGTTGAGCACCTCGCGGGCGAACGGCTCGAGCTCGCCGCGCAGCCACGCCGCCGCCGGGATCGAGAAGCCGCGCTTGGCGCCGTGGACGACCTCCGGCGGCAGCAGCGGCTCGATCGCGCGGCGCAGCAGCACCTTCTTCTGGCGCCCGCGGACCTTCATCCGGGTCGGCAGCGCCAGCGCCAGCTCGCTGACCTGCGGGTCCAGGAACGGCACGCGGGCCTCGAGCGAGTGCGCCATCGACGCCCGGTCGGTCTTGGTCAGCAGGTCGCTGGGCAGGTAGAGGTTGAGGTCGAGCTCCTGCAGCCGGGCGAGCTCCTCGGCGCCCTCGGTGGCCGCCCAGTGCGCGCGCCAAGGCTCCAGCGGGTCGGCGCCGCGCCGCCCGTCCAGGAGAGCGGTCCGCAGGTCGGGCGCGAGGATCTCCTTGAAGCCGTGGTGGCGCTCGACGGGCGGCAGGTGCGCGGCACGCACGAAGCGCCGCGCCTTGTAGTCCAGCGACACGCGTTTGGAGCTCGACGGCAGCCGCTCCACCAGCGGTCGCGCCATGCGGGCGAGCGGCGCCAGCCGTGGCGCCAGCAGGCCGGCGACGTAGGTGTAGTAGCCGCCGAAGAGCTCGTCGCCGCCCTCACCGGACAGGGCGACCTTGACGTGCTCGGCGGCCAGCCTCGAGACCAGGTAGGTCGGCAGCGCCGACGAATCCGCGAACGGCTCGTCGAACGCGGCGACCACATCGCCCAGCAGCTCGGCGGCGTCCACGCGCAGGACGAGCTCGTGGTGATCGGTGCCGTAGCGCTGGGCCACCAGGCGGGCCAGCCCGAGCTCGTCGAAGGACTCCTCCTCGAAGCCGATCGAGAACGTCGAGACCTGCCCGGGCGTCTCCTCCGCCGCCAGCGCCGTCAGCGCGCCCGAGTCCACGCCGCCCGACAGGAACACGCCGACGGGCACATCGGCGACGAGGTGCGCGCGCACCGAGTCGCGCAGGCGCTCGCGCAGCTCAGCGGCCAGGACGTCCTCGCTCTCGCCCCGCAGCGCCCCGGCCTGCGCCGGCAGCGGCCGGCACCACTCGCGCAGCTCGGGCTCGCCGGCGCCCGGCCGGAACGACAGGAGCTGCCCCGGACCCAGCTTGTGCACGTCGGAGAAGATCGTCAGCGGGGCGGGGATCGAGTTGAAGGCCAGGTAGGCCTCCAGCGCGTCGATGTCGATCTCCTCACGCAGGCCGATGCGCCGCAGCGCCTTGAGCTCAGACGCGAAGCCGAGCACGCCACGCTGGGCGGTCCAGTACAGCGGCTTGATCCCGAAGCGGTCGCGGGCCAGCAGCAGCCGTCGCTCCCGCGCATCCCAGACCGCGATGGCGAACATGCCTCGCAGCCGCTCGAGCAGCCCCTCGCCCCACTGCTCGTAGCCGTGGACGAGCACCTCGGTGTCCGAGCGCGTGGCGAAGGTGTGCCCGAGCCCGGCCAGCTCGGCCTGCAGCGCCTCGTGGTTGTAGATCTCGCCGTTCTGCACGACGACGACCTGGCCGTCCTCGGAGGCCATCGGCTGGTGGCCGCCGGCCAGGTCGATGATCGACAGCCGCCGGTTGCCCAGCGCGATCGGCCCGTCGCTGAAGATCCCGCCGTCGTCGGGGCCGCGGTGACGCAGCGCGTCGCACATCGCGGGCAGCGGGCCCGGGTCCACCGCCGCGCCGTCGAGCGCCGCCAGGCCGGCGATCCCGCACATCTATCGGCTGGCCGGCCGGCCGGCGATCGCGGCCGGCACCTCGCGCACGACGCGCCCGGCGATGCGGAAGAACGTGGCGACGATCATCCGCGCGTAGAGCGGGACGGAGCGGTCGGCGAGGTACTCGAGGTCGTGGGCGAGCTTCTCGGCCCAGGTCATCTCGCGGCGCATGCGCAGCTGGGCGAAGCCCGTCAGGCCGGGCCGGACGACCAGCCGCTGCCAGTACTGCGGGATCTCGTCGATGAGCTGCTCGAAGAAGATCGGCCGGATCGGTCGCGGCCCGACGATCGACATGTCGCCGCGCAGCACGTTGAACAGCTGCGGCAGCTCGTCGAGCTGCGTGGCACGCAGGACGCGGCCGACCGGCGTGTGCTCGGACCCCGTCACGGCGTCCAGCGCGCGGTCCTGGAGGTGGCCGATGCGTTCCTCGGCCTGCGGGCGCAGGGTGCGCAGCTTGTACATGGTGAAGATCTGCCCGGCGCGGCCCACGCGCGGGCCGCGGTAGAGGATCGGCCGGCCCGAGCTGAGCACGACGGCGAGGCCCATCAGCGCCAGCACGGGGGAGGCGACGACGAGGATCGTGCTGGCCAGGACGACGTCCAGCGCGCGGATCGTGCGATCCACGCCGCGGCGCTCGAACGGATGGACCGCAAGCGCCGCGTACCGCTCCGCCAGCGTGTGTGGCTGGACGAGCCGCGGCGGGCCGGCGGGCTGGGTGCGAGGTGGCTCTTGCGCGCTGGGCACCCTGGTCGTGCTCACGCGACCGCTCCGAGGATCATGTCTACCAGGAGCCCCGGATCGCGTCGTTCGGTGGGATGGTGCTCGGGCCGCTTGACGAGCTCGATCGCGCGGGGATCGGTCAGCGGCCGCAGCCGCGCCTCGCGGATGAGCATCTCGTCGACGCCGCCGAGCCGGCCGCCGTAAGTCGTGTAGACGGGGGTGCCGAGCGCCACCGCCTCGCGGTTCATCGAGCCGCCGGCGGAGACCACCAGGTCGGCCATGGCCACGGCGCTCTGCCCGTCGATCGCGCCCTCGGGCACGATCACCGACGGCAGCCCGAGCTCGCGCACGTACTGGCGCTGGGCGTGCGTGCGGGGGACCACCACGGCGTGGACGCCGTCGTCGGACCCGAGGAACTCGAGGACCTGCGGGAACAGCGGGTTGGACTTGCGGTGATAGAGCGAGACGTCGGGCGGCGGCCGCACGATGACGACGATCCGCTCCGGATCCACCCCGAGCGACGCCAGCAGCGAGCGGTCCGGCTCGAAGTCCGAGAGGTAGTACTCCTCCTTGAGCCCGGGGTACTGGACGAGCTTGCCGGGCCCGACGCCATAGCGGGCCAGGCGCTCCGGCGGGATCGACTCGGGCACCATCACGCGTCGGGCCAGGCGGCAGCCGATGTTGTGCTGGACCGTGGCCCACTCGTAGTCGAAGGTGTTGACCGCGGGGATCCGTTGCGAGCGGGCCACGATCGCCAGGTCGTTGCTGCCATGCGCGACGGCCAGGTCGAACCCGCGGCCCCTGGTCCACGCGCGCAACGCCCGCGTGCGCCCCACCAGGGCGCCGAGCTTCTTGGTCCGCGTCGCCCCGCCGTGGCTGCCGAAGACCTCGACGTCGAGCCCGTGCAGCCGGCACAGCTCGACCGTCTGCGCGTAGTCGCGCGCGGTCATCTCGACGTCGTGCCCGGCCGCGCGCAGGCGAGCGACGATCGGCCGCATGACGATCGGGTGGGCGGAAGCCGTGAGATCGACCCAGATGCGCATCCGGGCTCAGTCTGCCAACGCGGGAGGCGACCTGCGGTGCTGCGAGACTCCGCGGGCCATGCTCACCGGCACCGATGCCCTTGCCGCGGGTGGCGCTGCGGCGGTCGTGACCGCCGCGCTGACGCCGCTGACGGCGCGGCTGGCGCGGCGCGTGGGCGCCATCGACATGCCCCGCGAGCGCGGGCTCTCGGATCGCCCCACCCCGCGGCTCGGCGGCGTGGCGATCTGCGTCGGCGTCCTGCTGCCCGCCGTGCTGTGGCTGCCGTTCAAGGAGCCATGGAAGGCGGTGCTCGTCGCCGCCCTGCTGATCACGCTGATCTGCGCCATCGACGACGTGTTCGACCTGCCGCCGCTGGTCAAGCTGGCGGGCCAGGCGCTGTGTGCCTGGATCGTCGCCTACGAGGGCGCGCGCGTCGACAACTTCACGCTGCCCTTCATCCATCGCGTCGACCTCTCCACGCCGGTCGCCGAGATCGTGACGGTGCTCGGCCTCGTGCTGATCATGAACGCGGTGAACTTCTCCGACGGGGTCGACGGACTGGCCGCGGGTGTGTGCGCGATCGCGGCGGCGTCGTTCGCCGTCATCGCCTTTGACATCCCGGTGCGGACCGCACCGTCGGCGCCGATCGCCGGCACGCTCTCGGCGGTGGTCGCGGGGGCGTCGCTGGGCTTCCTGGTGTGGAACTTCTATCCGGCCCGGGTGATGATGGGCGACAGCGGGTCGAACCTGCTCGGCCTGCTGCTGGGCTGCGTGGCGGTGCTCGGCACGGTCAAGACCTCGGCGTTGGTCGGCCTGATCGCCCCGCTGGTCATCCTCGCCGTCCCGTTCCTGGACACGACGTTCGTCGTCCTCAAGCGGATGAAGTACCGCCGGCCGATCACCGGGGCCGACGCCAACCACTTCCATCACCGCTTCAGCCGCATCGGCTTCAGCCCGCGGCGCACGGTGGCCTACCTCTACGCCTGGACCGGCACGCTGGCCGGCGTGGCGCTGGCGCTGCGCTTCGTCCCCTACACCGACCGCCACGGCCACTTCCACGCCGGCTGGACGATCGTCATGGCCGCGATCCTGGTGCTGGCGCTGAGCGCCAGCGTCTACCTCGTCTACGTCCTGGAGATCCTCAAGCTCCGCGGGCGCTTTCGCCGCGAGACCGACGAGGAGGTCGAGCACCGGCTCGAGACCGGGGAGTTCCAGGCCCTCGAATCGCCCTAAGAGTAGACCGCGCGCGTCCAGATCCGCACGAGCGCGTCGACGGCCTCCTCGCGCGGGAACGGGGTCTCCTGGACGAGGAGCTGGTAGAGCATCCGCTCGCACATCCACACCAGCCCGAAGGCGGTGGCCTCGGCCGGGTAGTCCGGCGCGCGGCCGGCGGCCTGCTCGAGCTCGATGCGCGCTCGCGTGGCCTCGATGAAGCGGCCGATCAGCGAACGCCAGAAGGTGGCGATCGCCTCGTCGTAGGTCGAGACCTCGACGATGATCCGCAGCAGTGCGCTGTGCTCGCCGTAGAGCGTCGCGATCTTCGAGAGCGCCTCGCGGATCTCGTCCTCGGCCTCGTCCTCGCCGGAGAACCAGCGGTCGGCCTCGAGGTAGAGCAGCTCGGTGACGTCCTCGGTCAACCGGATGAGCAGCTCGCGCTTGTCGCGGAAGTAGAAGTAGAACGCGGTGCGCGAGATGCCGGCGGTGGTGGCGATCCGTTCGACGCCCAGATCGGCCCAGCTGGCGCCGCCGGCCAGCAGGCTCTCGGTGGCCCGCAGCACCTCGGCCTGGACCGCAGCGCGTTTCGGCGTCGTCCCCACGACCGCGGACCCTAGTGCTTGACAGGGTGTCAAGTTGACGCTTTGATCCCGTCATGGCCTCCTTGCTCGACCTCACCGCCCAGGGCGACGTCGCGACGATCAGCGACGAGTCGAAGTTGCCGGAGGTCAAGCTGATGACTCCGCAGCAGCTCTACGTGCTGTGGGAGCGCCAGCAGTGGTCCTCGCACACCATCGACTTCACCCAGGACAAGCGGGACTGGGCCGGGCTGTCGGAGGCCGACCGGCGCAACCTGTCGTGGAACCTCAGCTCGTTCTTCGTCGGCGAGGAGCGCGTGACCACGCAGTTCACCGGCCTGGTCGCCGCGTTCGAATCCCAGGGCGAGGAGGCGTTCCTGACCACCCAGCAGGTCGACGAGGCGCGCCACGCCCAGCACTTCAACAACTTCTACGAGCAGGTCCTCGGGCTCGACGGCACGTTCGAGACGCGGCTGCAGGAGGCTCGCAAGGACCTCAACGAGGCGTTCCTGACGCTGTTCGACGAGCACCTCGTCGTGGCCTGCGACCGCCTGATGGCCGACCGCACCGACCGCGAGGCCAAGGTCGACTTCGTCACGACCTACCACATGATCATCGAGGGCACGCTCGCCCTGACCGGCCAGTACTTCCTGACCGACTACTGCCAGAAGCACGGCATCCTGCCCGGCTTCCTGGAGGGCTTCGAGAACATCTCGCGCGACGAGCACCGCCACGTCGCCTACGGCACCTGGTACCTCCAGCAGGCCGCCCGGGATCCCGGCCTGCGTCGGCGCATCCAGGAGAAGGTCTCAGAGCTCGTGCCGATCGCCGCGGGCGTGCTGATCCCCACCGGGCAGGACCCCGACAACTTCTCGATCCTCGGCTACTCCTCCGAGGAGACCAACGGGTACGCGTTCACTGCGCTGACGCGGCGGCTGAAGGTCATCGGCGTGAGCTTGACGTCGGACGCCGCCGCCGCGTAGTCTGGACGGACCGCCCTCGAACGAGGGAGGATCCGTCTGATGAGCACTTCTCGCGTGAACACGAAGATCCGCCTCGCCGGCACGCCCGGCGTGGACTTCACGCGCTCGCTCGCAGGCTGACGTCAGTCCACGGGCGCGCCGCCCGTCCGACACGTCGCCGCACGGGCGGTGGCCCATCCGTTGTCCGATCAACCGATGGAGGTCACACCGCAATGCATTCGTTGTTGAGCATCCACTACGCCGACGCTGCTGCTGCCCGTCGCCGCGAGACGCGGGTCAACCGACCCCCGCGTCGCCACCAGCCTCCTCCGAGGCCCGTGCGCGGACCCAGGAGGTGGCCGTAGGAGCGAAGGGCCCGGGGCCGAGAGGCCCCGGGCCCTCTCGGTAGCCTGATGGCGATGGCCCTCAAGCCCGCGGCCAGCGCCGCCGATGCCCAACGGGTGACCCACCGCCCGCGCACCGTGCTCACCGCCGTGCTCGTCGGCGCCGCCCTGCTCTCCGCCGCGCCCGCGTCGGCGCGGATCCAGATCGGCATCTCCGAGCAGAGCCCCGGGGTCTTCGCCAACAAGTACTTCGGGCCGCTGAAGATGCGCTACGGCCGCATCGTCGTGCCGTGGGACGTTGCCACGCTGCACGGCTACTGGCCGCGCTACCTCAGCGCCTGGCTGGCCGGCGCCAAGTTCGACAACGTCGAGCCGCACGTCGCCTTCGGCGTGCGGGCGCTCACGCCGCGCTACTACGGCAAGGGCCCGTCGCCCGCGCAGTACGCCAAGGCGATCAGGGCGTTCCGCAAGCGCTGGCCGCACGTCCACGTCTTCTCGCCCTGGAACGAGGAGAACCACGTGTTCCAGGTCACCGCCAAGCATCCCCGGCTGGCGGTCGAGTACTACAAGGCCCTCAAGCGGATCTGCCCCTTCTGCCGCGTCCTCGGGGCCGACATGCTCGACGACCAGAACCTGTCGAAGTGGCTGCGCCGCTACCAGGCCTACGCGCGCCAGTACAAGATCCACCCCCGCGTCTGGGGCCTGCACAACTACCAGGACGCCAACCACCACCGCTCGTTCAAGACCAGCTGGACCTACAAGCTGACCAAGCTGGTCAAGGGCGACATCTGGTCCACCGAGGCCGGCGGCCTCGTCGGCTTCAAGACCGTCACGGGCCGCATCGCCTACCGCTACAGCCCGACGCGGGCGCGCAAGGCCCAGCACTACCTGTTCACGCTGATGGCCAACCCGAAGGTGCGGGCCCGCTACAAGCGCGTCTACGTCTACAACTTCTTCGGCAGCTGGAGCCTGCACAAGAGGACCAACCGCTGGGATTCGGGTCTGATCGGCCTCAACGGCAAGCCGCGGCCGGCCTACGCGGATCTCAAGAAGATCATCGCCGCCAACGCCCGCTGACCCAGCTCGCGATCATCTCCGACACACACCTGCCGCGCGGCGCGCGGGAGCTGCCCGACGCCTGCGTCACCCGGCTGCGTGGCGCCGACCTCATCCTGCACGCCGGCGACCTCTCGGTGCCCGAGGTCCTCGCCGAGCTCGAGGCGATCGGGCCGCCCGTCGCCGCGGTCTGCGGCAACGTCGATGCCGCCGAGCTGCGCGCACAGCTGCCCGAGCGCCGCGTGCTCGACGTCGACGGCGTGCGCATCGGCATGGTCCACGACGCGGGTCCCGCCCTGGGGCGCCCAGCCCGCCTGCGGCGCGCCTTCCCCGACGCGCAGGCCGTCGTCTTCGGCCACTCGCACATCCCGCTGAGCGAGCTCGCGCCCGACGGCTTTGCCATCTTCAACCCGGGAAGCCCGACCGAGCGCCGCCGCCAGCCGCGCCCCACGATGGGCACCGCGACGGTCCACGACGGCGCGATCGCCTTCGAGATCGTCGCGCTCTAGGACTCGGGGTCGCGGCGGCCCATGCGCAGGGCGTTGACCACCGCGCCGCCCAGCAGGATCAGCGACACCACGTAGAACCAGACCAGGACGATCAGGACGAAGACGTAGGTGCCGCCGAAGGTCGTCAGCACCGAGTTGTCGAGGTACAGCGGGAACGTGTAGTCGACCAGGGCGATGACGACAGTCGCACCGGCCGCGCCGGGCCACACCGCCCGCCAGGGCACGCGCTCGTTGGGGACGACCCGGTAGGTGGCGGCCAGCACGCAGAACAGCACGACGACGCTGACGCCCAGCGTCACGACATAGACCGTGCGCCGGGCGCTGAGGCCGAACGGCAGCCTGTCGGCGCCCTCGACCACGACGCTCTGGATCGCCGGCAGGGCGACCGTGGCGGCGAACAGCAGCAGCACGACGACCAGCATCAGCAGCGCGAAGCGCTTCTGGGCCAGCCACGAGCGGCACGGCGAGCGGTAGATGCGGCAGAACGCCGTGTCGATCGCGCCCCAGAAGGAGGCCCCGACCCAGATGCTCGACAGCAGCGCGGCGATGCCGATCGAGGTCGACGAGCGGCGGATCTCGCTCAGCAGGCTGGCCAGGCCCTGATCGCTGGCGCTGGGCAGGATCCGGTGGACGTCGGAGATGACCGACGCCTGCACCTCGGGCGAGCGCACCACCCGGCCGAAGACGAAGAGCGCCAGCAGCGTCAGGGGCAACAGCGAGAGCAGCAGGTTGTAGGCGACCATGCCCGCCAGGCCAGTTAGTCCATCTTCGTACGATTTACGCCAGAAGCGGCTAACAACCCGCCAGACCCCCGCCGATGACCAAAGGGTGCCCTGTCGGATCCTTCCGCTTCTGCTCGCGTGCGCCATGCTGGGCGGAGTTTCCCAGCCCGCCGGCGCCGCGACCCTGCTTCCGCCTGCGGGACGGGTCTTCGCCGGGGTCACCGGCGGCCAGAGCACCAACGAGTACGCCGCCCAGACCGGCGCGCATCCGGCGGTCTTTCAGTTCTTCACGTCGTGGGGCGCCGACACCGGCTACGTGTTCCGGCGGACCGACGCCTCGCACGCGCTGCCGATGTTCCACATCTCCACCCAGAGCGGCAGCGGGCGCGAGACCATCACGCCCGGCGCGATCGCCGCGGGCAAGGGCGACAGCTACCTGCTGCGCCTCAACCGCGACATCGCCGCGCACGGCACACCGGTCTACATCCGCCTGATGGCCGAGATGGACGGCCACTGGAACGTCTACTGCGCCTACGACGCCAACGGCCGTTCGCGCGGCCGCGCCCATTCGACCGCCGCCTTCAAGAACGCCTGGCGGCGGACCGTCCTGATCGTTCGCGGCGGGGACGTGGCGCAGATCGACCAGCGGCTGCACGCGCTGGGGCTGGCGGCGGTGCACACGACCCAGACGACGCTGCCGGCCACCGACGTGGCCTTCATGTGGGTCCCGCAGGTCGCGGGCGCGCCCGACACCGCGGCCAACGCGCCGCGGGCCTACTGGCCCGGCGACGCCTACGTCGACTGGGTGGGCACCGACTACTACAGCCGCTTTCCCAACTGGGCCGGCCTGGAGCGCTTCTACGCCGAGTTCGGAGGCAAGCCGTTCGTGTTCGGCGAGTGGGCGCTGTGGGGCGCCGACGACCCGGGCTTCGTCAGCGAGTTCTTCAGCTGGGTGCGCCACCACTCCCGGGTGCGGATGGTCATGTACAACCAGGGTGATCGCACGGCCGGCCCGTTCCGCTTGAGCCGCTACCCGCGCGCCGCCAAGGCGATCCGCAGCGAGCTGGACTCATCGCTGTTCCGCGTCGCGATCCCGGATATCCCGGCCGCCCCATAGCCTCCCGGTCGGGCTAGCCTGGGCGCGATGATCGAGGAGTTCGAGGCCGACATCGATGCCCGCGGCGACGAGCTGTGGGTGCTGCCGCGGGGGGAGCTGGACCTGGCCGCGACGCCGGAGCTGCAGGAGGCGCTGCACCTCGCACTGGCCAGCGACGCGCGGGCGATCGTCATCGACCTGCGGGGTCTCGAGCTGCTGGACTCGACCGGGCTCCGCGCGCTGCTCGAGGCGCTGTCGAGCGAGGGCGGCGACCGCATCAGCCTCGTGCAGGGCGGCGAGCCGGTGCAGGGCGTCTTCCGGGTCAGCGGGCTGCTCGAGGAGCTGCCCTTCCGGCCCGCCGACGGCTGAGTATCGTCGGCCCATCGCCCACGGCCACCATCACCACCACGGGGTCTCGCCCGACGCCGACCAGGGCCGGCTCGCGGTCGCTCTGGGGCTGATCCTCGGCCTGATGGTCGCCGAGGTCGTGGTCGGGGCGCTGAGCTCCTCGCTGGCCCTGCTCTCCGACGCGGCGCACATGCTCACCGACGCGGCCGCCATCGGGCTGGCGCTGGCCGTCGGCCGGCTGGCCCGCCGCCCGGCCGCCGGGCAGATGACCTACGGCTACCGGCGCGCCGAGATCCTCTCGGCGCAGTTCAACGGCGCGACGCTGCTCGTGGTCGGCCTGCTGATCGTTTACGAGGGCGTCCGGCGGCTCGCGTCACCCCCCGACGTGCCCGGCACCCCGCTGCTGGTCGTCGCGCTGGCCGGCGTCGTGGTGAACATCGCCGCCACATGGACGCTGGCCGGGGCCGACCGCCGCAGCCTCAACGTGGAGGGTGCCTTCCAGCACCTCCTCACCGACCTCGCGGCCTTCGCGCTGACGGCGCTGGCCGGCATCGTGATCCTGGCCACCGGCTTTCACCGCGCCGACGGCATCGCGGCGCTGCTGGTGGCGGCGATCATGCTGCGCGCCTCGTTCGGGCTGCTGAAGGCGTCGGGCCGGGTGTTCCTGGAGGCCGCCCCCGAGGACGTCGACGTCCGGGCGATCGGCCGTGCGATGGCGGCTCACCCCGGCGTCAGCGAGGTCCACGACCTCCACGTGTGGGAGGTGACCAGCGGCTTCCCGGCGCTCTCGGCGCACGTCATGGTCGGCCGCGACGAGGACTGCCACGCCGTCCGGCGCGGGCTCGAGGCGCTGCTCGACGGCCGCTTCGAGCTGCACCACACGACGCTCCAGGTCGACCACGAGGGCGGCGAGCTGCTGCACATCGAGCCGGCCGACGAGCGATGACGCTCGTCGAGCTCGGGCCGCTCAGCCCGCTGCAGCGCGCGCAGCTCGAGGGCGGCGAGGCCGACCCGTTCGACGGTGCGCGGATCGAGCCGCTGACCTGGCGCGAGAAGGATCGCCACGTGGCGCTGGTCGCCGAGGACGGCACGCTCTACGCGTGTGCCGCCTGGCTGACCGACACGGTCGAGGTCGCCGGCGCGCCGCTGGAGGTGGTGGGGATCTCGGGCGTCATCGTGCCCCCGGCCCAGCGCGGGCGGGGCGCCGCCCGCGAGGTCGTCGAGGCGGCGCTGGCCCGGGCCGCCGAAATCGGCCCCAGCCACGCGGTGCTGTTCTGCCACGCCGACCGCGCCGGCCTGTACCGCAAGCTCGGCTTCGCCGAGATCGCCGAGCCCGTGACGGTCGACCAGCCGGGCGGCCCGCGGCCGATGCCGATGCTCGCCATGTGGCGCCCGCTGCGCGACGGCGCGACCTGGCCGGCGGGGCCGGTGGCCGTCCGCGGCCTGCCGTTCTGACCGCGTGCGCACTGTCACAAAGTTGTTACAAGCCCCGCGCTTTCGTACACTACGCGGGCCGCCGGCCGAGCGGCCCGACCGCTCGGCATCGCTCCTCGAACCCGCGCCCCCGGCGCGGGCTTCGTCGTCTATAAGGTGCCGCACCCACGACATGCCCGACGCAGCCGATCCATCACCTGACTTCTTCCTGAATCCCGATGCCCGATCCAGCCAACCGCAACACGGCCCGCGGCATGGGAGCGGGGATGCTCCTGCTGAGCGGCATCGTGCTGGGCGGCTTGGTCGGCGGCGGGGTCGGAGCGCTCGTGGGTGCCGTGGGCCCGCTGCTCGGCGCGGGCATCTTCGCCGGCTTCGTCGGCGGGACCCTGGCTGTCGTCGTCCGCTACCGGGACCTCTGAGCCGATGACGCCGCTGAAGTTCCTCGACGTCGGCCTCGTCGTCGCCACCGCCCCGTTCGTGGCCCTGGCGGGCCTGCCGGTGGTCGGCTACCTCTTCGGCGCCGGCGCCTGGGTGCTCAGCCGCGCGGGCGCACTGTGGCTCGAACGCCGCGCCGGGGACGATCCGCGAGCACGCGTCGGGTACCAGGTTGCTGGCATGATGGCCCGCGTCTGGATCGTGGTCTGCGCCGTGGTTGCCGCGCGCTTGGCCGGCGATCGCGACGACGGAGTCATGGCCGCGGTCCTCGTGCTCGCCGCCTTCACCGTCTACTTGGCCATGTCGATGCTGGTCCGTCAGTTGGTGAGGAAGCCCGTCCGCCCATGATGAGCAGGCTGTCCACCAAGCAGAAGGTGCTGCTCGGCTTCGCCATCTACATCCTGGTGACGATCGTCATCGTCCTGGCCACGGGCTGGCACCGGACCAGCAACTCCGCCTTCCAGCCCCAGAACGAGTTCAAGCTCGACAACTGGATCGACCTCGGGCCGTTCTCGATCAACAAGGCGGTGATGTACGTGATCATCGCCGGCGTCCTGACCTGCGCGACGATGATCTACGTCGCCAAGCGCATGCAGGCGCGACCCAACCGCGTGCAGACCGTGGTCGAGATGCTCTTCCAGCTCATGCGCTCGAACATCACGCGCGGCGCGATGGACGACCGCATGG
>JAWVFY010000395.1:0-13443 GCA_033855575.1 Solirubrobacteraceae bacterium | reverse complement strand
CCCGAGCGGGCGCGCGGCGTCGCGCTGGCCACCTCGGGCGTCGCGGTCAGCTTCTCGGGCCTGACCGTGATGGCGTCGCTCGCCGGGCTGTTCCTGGTGCCGTCGACCGCGCTGCGCTCGATGGCGCTGGGGGCGATCGTCGTGGTCGCAGTCTCCGTGCTCGCCTCCGCCACGCTGCTGCCCGTCCTCATCCGGCTGTTCGGCCACCGCGCCTACGCCCGCGGGCGCGCGTTCTCGCTGCTCGCCCTGGCCGCGCGCAACCGCCGCGGCCGCCGCGCCGGCTCGACGAACCCCGGGGCTCCACCGCGGCGCGGGTTCTGGGAGGCGTGGACCGCGCGCGTCACCAGGCGCCCCGTGGTCTCGGTCGTGCTGGCGGCGAGCGTGCTGCTGGCGCTGGCCTCCCCCGCTCTGACCCTGCGCACCAGCGATGGCGCCCTGCGCCAGTTCTCGCCCTCCGACGAGACACGGCAGGGCTTCGAGGCGGCGGCGAGGGTCACCGGCCCCGGAGCGACCTCGACGCTCAAGATCCTCGCTCCCGCCGGCCAGGCCGCGGCCGCCCGCGGGGTCCTCGCCCGCGATCCCGAGATCGCGCGCGTCGCGTCGCCGATCCCGTCGCGCGACGGGCGCCAGGCGCTGCTGGTCGCCACGCCCCGCGACGATGGCGAGTCGGCCGCGGTCAAGGCTGCCATCGGACGTCTGCGCGCCGAGCTGCCAACCGCGCAGGTGGGCGGCAACGCCGCTGCGCTGCGCGACTTCGACCACCTCGTCCACGGGTCGATGTGGAAGATCGTGCTGTTCGTACTCGGGCTGAGCTTCCTCGTCCTGCTGGTGCTCCTGCGCTCGATCGTCCTGCCGCTCAAGGCGGTGGTCATGAACCTGCTCAGCGTGGGCGCGGCCTACGGCGTGCTGCGCCTGGTCTTCGGCACGGTGGACACGATCACTCCGCCGCTGATCCTCGCCGTGGTGTTCGGGCTGTCGATGGACTACGAGGTCTTCCTGCTGACCCGCATCCGCGAGCGCTACGCCGCCACCGGCGACACCCGCCGCGCCGTCGCCGAGGGCCTGGCGTCCTCGGCGCGGACGATCACCAGCGCGGCGCTGATCATGGCGTCGGTGTTCCTGGTCTTCGTCGGCACCGGCGTGCCGTCGATCCGCCAGCTCGGCCTCGGCAACGCCGTCGCCGTGCTGGTCGACGCCACGCTCGTGCGGCTGGTGCTCGTCCCCGCGGCGATGGAGCTGCTGGGACGCTGGAACTGGTGGCTGCCGCGGCCGCTGGCGCGTGTGCTGCCGCGCGGCTCGTTCGAGCAGGCGCCGAGCGCCGCGCTGAGCAACCGCTAGCCAGCTACAGCTCGGCCACCGCGGCGGGGACGCCCTCGCGTGCCGTCGGGTAGCGCGGGGCCCAGCCCAGCGTGGCCTTCAGCTTGGCGTTCGAGGACCGGGCCGAGCGGATCACCGCGGCGACCGCGTTGCGGCCCGCCGCCAGCCGGGCGATCGGCACCGGGATGCTCCGCGGGCGCCCGACCCCAAGCGCCTGCGCGGTCAGCGCCATGAAGTCGCGGTAGGCGATCGGCTCGTCGTCGGCGCAGTGGAACACCTGCCCGCGCGCGGCCGGCTGTGTGCCGGCGGCCAGCAACGCGCTGCAGACGTCGTCGACGTGGACGACATCCCAGAGGTTCTCGCCGCGGCCGACGACGGCGAGGCGGCCGGGCGCTCTGATGCGCGCCACGATCTCCTCGGCGAACCAGCCGCCGGGGCCGTAGACGTGGGACGGCCGCAGCACGACGGCCGGCAGCCCCGACTCCAGCACGATCCGCTCGCCGTCCTGCTTGGAGCGGCCGTATGGCGTCTGCACCGGCAGCGGCTCGTCCTCGGTCAGCACCCGGCCGCCCGCGTCGCCGGTCACCACGGTCGAGGCGAAGACGAGCAGCGGCTCCCCGGCGCCGCGGCAGGCCTCGACCAGCCGGCGCGTGCCCTCCACGTTGACCTCGCGCAGGCGCGCCTCATCGCGCGCGGTGGCGATCTCGGCGGCCAGATGGAACACCACGTCGGGCCGCGCGCCGGCCACCGCCGTGCCCAGGCCCTCGGTGTCGCCGAGATCCGCAACGGCGGCGGACGTCCCGGGCGGCTCGGAGCCGGGCCGCCGCACGAGCGCCGCCACGTCCCATCCCTCGCGCGCCAGCAGCGCGCACAGCCGGCCGCCGATGAAGCCGCTGGCGCCCGTGACGAGGGCTCTCACCCGGGCAGCACCTTGCGTAGCCGGACCAGAGCGCGCAGCCGGCCGCTCGGACGGATTCGCCGGCGCAGCAGCAGGCGGTTCGCGTCCTCGCGGCCGGCCGCCACGTCGATGAAGTCGTCGAAGCTCATCTTCAGCGTGATGTCCGGCGACGGCGTCCGGCCCTGTTCGACGGCGGTCGAGCCGTTGTCGAGCCGCAGGAACCACGGCTCGGCGTCGGTGAAGTCCCACTGGATCGTCGTGCCGGCCCGCGCGGCGTCGGGCACAGCGCCGCGGCGCACGCTGTCCATCAGGATCGCCATCGCCTCGGGGTCGCGCGACGCCGGGCCGTCCTTGGGGCCGAGCATGCCGGCGGCCAGCAGCTTCAGGCCGCGCGCGCCGCGCTCGCGGGGTGGCAGGTCGAGCGGCAGCGGGAAGCGGTCGAGGCGGTCGAGCGGCAGCCCGATCGCCCGCAGGCGCTGCTCCATCAGCGTCGCGCCTTCCTCGAAGAGGTCGTAGAGGTCGATGCCGATCGCGTTGGTGAACGCCATGTCGCGGCCGGGCGGCAGCGCGACCGCCGTCGTCCACGGCAGGACCTCGCGGATCTTCTCGACGATCGCGTCGCAGACCGCCTCGGGATCGGCGGCGTGCAGATCGGCCAGCGCGCGCACGCCGAAGGCGATGTGGCGCTGCTCGTCGAGCGACACGTTGCGCATGCCGTCGCGGAAGCCGGGCAGCACGTCGAGCTCGGTCAGCGCGGTGTCGATCGCGTGCTGCGTCGGCTGGGCCAGGGCGCCCTCGACGATCAGGTGGTACATGGTAAGCGAGCGGGCGAAGTTGACCGGCGAGCGGTCCGTGCGCAGTCGCCCGGCGACCTCATCGAGGTGCCGGAAGGTCATGCGGTGTCCCCAGGTCAGCAGCCGGTCGGTGGCCGCCAGCCCGCCGCCGACCGTGCCGTCGCCCTGGCCGACGACCTCGTCGACGAACCGCTTGAAGAACACGGCGTGGCGGGCCTCGTCGACCTGCTGGGTGGCCAGGAAGTACTTCTGCTCCTCCAGCGGCGCCGCGTCGATGTACGGCGACAGGTTGTCGGTCACCGAGTCCTCGCCGTGGAAGAACAGCGTGAACAGCCACAGCGCGGCGTCGCGCTGGGGCTGGGTCATCCGTTCCTGCCAGTCGATGCGGTCCTGCGAGAAGTCGATCTCGGTGGCGCGCCAGTTGCCCTTCTCCCAGCGCGCGTAGAGGTCCTCGTAGGTGATCTGCGCGGTGGCGGCGGGGATCGCGGTGGCGGCCATGATCCAACGGTACTACCGCACCGGCCCGCCCTCGCGCTTCGCCGTCAGGCCGGCTTGGGCGAGCGCCACTCGCCGGCCAGCCGCGCCGCGACGTGGCCGACGACCTCGTCGATCGCCACGCGCTCCTGGGTCAGCGTGTCGCGGTCGCGGATCGTCACCGTCCGGTTCTCGAGCGACTCGTGGTCGATCGTCACGCACCACGGCGTGCCGATCTCGTCGTGGCGGCGGTAGCGCTTGCCGATCGAGCCCGACTCGTCGTACTCGGTCTGGAACTGCGCCTTGAGCGCGGCCGCGACCTCGCGCGCCAGCTCGGGCTGCCCGTCCTTGCGGACCAGCGGCAGCACGGCGGCCTTGACCGGCGCCAGCTTGGGGTGGAGCTTGAGGACCGTTCGCGTTTCTCCGTCGATCTGCTCCTCGTCGTAGGCATCGACGAGGAACGCCAGCGTGGCGCGGTCGGCGCCCGCGGCCGGCTCGATGACGTGCGGCACGTAGCGCTCGCCCGTGGCCTGATCGAAGTACTCGAGCTTCTCGCCGGAGAACTTGCTGTGCTGGGTCAGGTCGAAGTCGCCGCGGTTGGCGATGCCCTCCAGCTCGGACCAGCCGATCGGGAAGAGGTACTCCACGTCGCTCGTGGCGCTCGAGTAGTGGCTGAGCTCGTCGGCGTCGTGCTCGCGCAGCCGCAGGTGGTCGGGGCGGATGCCCAGCCGCACGTACCAGTCGCGGCGCTCGGCCTTCCAGTGCTCGTACCAGCGCGGCGCCTCGGCGGGCGGGACGAAGTACTCCATCTCCATCTGCTCGAACTCGCGCGTGCGGAAGATGAAGTTGCCCGGGGTGATCTCGTTGCGAAACGACTTGCCGATCTGGGCGATCCCGAACGGCGGCTTCTTGCGGGAGAACTGCAGGACGTTCTTGAAGTTGATGAAGATGCCCTGCGCGGTCTCGGGCCGCAGGTAGGCGGTCGAGCCCGACTCCTTGACCGGCCCGACGGTCGTCTCGAACATCAGGTTGAAGTCGCGCGCCTCGGTCAGGTCGCACTCGGCGGTCTCGCCGGGGTGCTTGGACGGCTTGCGGCCGCAGGCCAGCTCCCCCAGGTGATCGGCGCGGAAGCGCTGCCCGCAGGTCTTGCAGTCGACCATCGGGTCGGTGAACCCGGCGAGGTGGCCGCTGGCCTCCCAGACCCGCGGGTGCTGGAGGATCGCTGAGTCCAGGGCGACGATCTCGTCGTGCTCGGAGAGCATCGCCCGCCACCACTCGCCCTTGACGTTGCCCTTGAGCAGCACCCCGTAGTGGCCGAAGTCGTAGGTCGAGCCCAGCCCGCCGTAGATCTCGCTGGACGGGAAGATGAAGCCGCGGCGCTTGCACAGCGCCACGATCTTCTCCATGGTCACGAGATCTTCGGTGGCGGCCATCCGCCCGAGCGTAGCCGAGGCTGCTCATACACTTGACGGCGATGCCCATCTACGAGTATCGGCGCGAGGACGGCACCACGTTCGAGCTCGTGCAGTCCATGAGCGAAGACCCGCTCACCGTCGATCCGGAGACCGGCGGCCCGGTGCAGCGCGTCCTGCACGCCCCTGCGGTCCACTTCAAGGGCTCGGGCTTCTACAACACCGACTACGGCACCAAGCGCCGCTCGCGGGAGATGGAGAAGTCAGCGTCCGACGGCGCGGACAAGACGGCGGCGAAGGCCAAGGAGTCCAAGGACTCCAAGAAGGACGCGGCCAAGCCGGCGTCCTCCGGCGACAAGAAGTAGCCCCCGGTCACCGCTCGGCGCAAGTTTTTGCGCGCCCCTGCGTTGCTGCGTCCATTGAGCCCGGCACGACGCCGGTTGCGGACCCAACGTCACGGAGGACAGCTCACTCATGCATCGCCACCTTCTCACCCGCCGGGTGCTCCCGGCGCTGGTGGCCTCGATCAGCACGCTCGGCCTGACGGCCGGCGCGCAGGCCTCGCAGGTCAGCACGAGCAACCACGCGATCACGATCGCGGCTGCGCCCGGGGAGACGAACGTCGTGGTGATCACGACGCTCGCCTCCAGCGGGGGCCAGGCGACGTCGATTCAGATCGACGACTCCAACCCGGCGTCCCAGCCGGCGGACAGCCCGATCGCGCCGATCCAGCACCTCGTCAGCCCGCCCACGGGCAACTGCACCGAGCCCGATCCGGTCAACCGGCCCTACCGCGTGGTCTGCACCGACAGCACCGGGTTCACCGGGATCACGGCCAGCCTGGGCGACAAGGACGACTACTTGGCGCCGTCGGAGGGCTCCATCGTCCCGCCCATCACGGTTGACGGCGGCGACGGCAACGACTACCTCAAGGGCGGCAACGCCGGCGACACCCTCAAGGGCGGGGCCGGCGACGACCAGCTCTTCGGGCGCGGGGGCAACGACCTCCTCGCTCCCGGGACCGGGTCCGACGACGTCTCCGGCGGCGACGGCCGCGACACCGTGGACTTCAGCGACCACAGCGCCGGCCAGCCGGTCACGGTCAGCCTCGACGACAGGCCGAACGACGGCGGCGCCGGTGAGCAGGACAACGTGCACAGCGACGTCGAGGACATCACCGGCGGCGCCGGCAACGACACCCTGATCGGCTCGGCGCTGGCGAACACGATCGTCGGCGGCGGTGGCAACGACATCATCAGCGGCGGGGCCGGGAACGACACGATCTCCAGCGGCGACGGCAACGACACGATCGTCGGCGGCGAGGGTGCGGACGCCATCGACGCGGGCGCGGGGAGCAGCGACACCGTCTCCTACGCCGACAAGACCGATCCGGTCTACGCGAACCTCGGCGGCGCTCCGTCGGGGACGTTCTGCAACGACAAGGCCAGCAGCGACCCCAGCCAGCCGTGCGAGGGCGACACGATCACCAACGCCGAGAACCTCGTCGGCGGCTCCAACGACGATCACCTGGTCGGCAACGCGGCGGCCAACGTGCTGGCCGGGGGTGACGGCAACGACTACGTCGAGGGCGGCGACGCCAACGACACGCTCACCGGGGGTGCCGGCAACGACACGCTCGACGGCGGCGCCGGCGATGACGGTCTCGACGGCGGCGCGGGCGACGACACGCTGATCGGCGGGGCCGGGGGCGACGACATCGTCGGCGGCTCGGGCACGGACTTCGTGTCGTACCGCACGGCGAGCACCGGCGTGAACGTCTCGCTGGACAACGTCCGCAACGACGGCGCCAACTGCCCGGGCTCCAGCTGCGAGAACGACAACATCCACGCGGACATCGAGAGCATCGAGGGCAGCAACCAGAACGACGTCCTGGTGGGCTCGGACGGCCCGAACACGCTCTCGGGGCTGGGCGGGAACGATCGCCTCGACGGCGGCGGCGGGCCCGACGTCCTCGACGGCGGCGACGGCATCGACACGGCCGACTACTCCAGCCGGACGCAGGCCGTGATCGTGACACTGGACGGGGTGGCCAACGACGGCCCGGCCGCCGAGGGCGACAACGTCCTCCCCAGCGTCGAGAACGTGATCGGCGGCGCGGGCGACGACACCCTCGTCGGCGACGCCGGGGCCAACATGCTCGAGGGCGGCCCGGGCAACGACATGATCGACGGCGGTCTCGGCGGCGACGAGATGTGCGGCTACCGGTGCAGCGCGACCTCGGGCGACACCGGCACCGACACGGTCGTCTACGACCGGCCGGCGGGCGAGACGGTGCTGATCGCCCTCAACGGCAGCTCGGACTCCGGCACGCAGAGCGCCGATGCTCCTGAGCACGACACCATCCACTCCGACATCGAGAACGTGGTGGGTGGCGCCGAGGACGACGTCGCGGAGGGCTCGCCTGCGGCCAACGTCATCGACGTGGGCGGTGGGAACAACACGGTTCGCGCCGGCGCCGGCGACGACGTCGTGCGGGCCGGGTCGGGCAACGACTACCTCGACGGCGGGGCCGGCAACGACCTCATCCAGCCGGGGCTCGGCGCCGACCAGGTGATCGGCGGCGCGGGCACCGCCGACGTGGTCGACTACTCCGAGCGGACCAACCCCGTGTCGGTGACCTTCGACGACCTCGCCAACGACGGCGAGGCCGGGGAGGGTGACAACGTCGCCAGCGACGTGGAGCTCAGCAGGCTCCCGCAGCTTGCCGGCAGCACCGACCAGACCCTGACCTCGGATCAGACCCAGCCGCAGGTCGACGGGTCCTCCAGCGGGTCGACCACCACGGTCAACCCGACGACAACGCCGAGGGCGACCACCCGCACCGTGACGATCCGAGGCCATGTCCTGGTCAAGCCCCGCGCGGCGACCGCGAAGAGCGCGGCCGGCTGCACGGGCGGCGGCCAGGTGCTGGTGAGGCTCACCCGGGGCTCGAAGGTCGTCGGGCAGCGGCTCGTGAAGGTCTCGCGGACCTGCGCGTTCTCGGCGCCCGTCAGCGTGCCGCGGAGCACCACCGGGACGCTCACGGTCGAGGTGCGCTACCTCGGCAACCGTGCGCTGAAGCCGACGAGGCGCACGACCAGGCTCCGGCTCGGTTAGAGGCCGGGACGCGGGGACCGGCACGGCGGTGGTGAGACCGCCGTGTCGGGTCCGCGCCGCATCTTGCAAAGGTGATCCGGCGGGGTGGCCGGCACCGTAGACTGCGACACCTACCCCTGGAGAAGATCGCATGCTCGAAGGCCTGCTCAGCCCCATGCACCTCATCATCATCCTGGCGATCGCCCTGATCGTCCTGGGCCCGAAGCGGCTGCCCGAGGCCGGGCGCGGCATCGGCACGGCGATGCGGGAGTTCAAGAACTCGATCTCCGGCAACGACGAGCCCGCTGCCACCCCGGCGGCGGTCGAGCCCGAGCGGCCCCGGTCGGTCTAGACACCGTCCGGCCTCCGGCCGGGGGGACCCGCCTCCGGCCGCCACCTGGCGGCCTCCGGCACCCCTGAGCTAGCCGGCCAGGAAGCGCCGCACCTCGCGGCGCTTCTCGCTCGTGGAGACGACCAGCGCCGACCCGCCGTCGGGCAGCGTCACGTAGCTCGACGGCTTGAGGATCCGCGTCGGCGGCGAGCCGCCGACGGACATCGACGCGAACAGCGCCAGCAGGGTGGGGCCGCCCATGTCCGACTGGATCGCCCGTGGCGCCGCCCACGCCACCCACGGCAGGCGGATGAACGTCGACGGCGTCAGCAGCCGGCTCTTCATCTCCGAGAGGATCCGCTGCTGGCGCAGCGCCCGCGTGAGGTCGTTCTCGGCCGGGTTGCACAGGTTGTGGCGCGTGCGGGCGAGGATCAGCGCCTGTGCGCCGTTGACGTGGTGGGTGCCCTTGCTCAGCCGCAGGGTCTGGCCGCCGTTGGCCCGGCCGCCGTTGATCTTCGAGTAGATGCACGGCCCGGTGTAGTCGATGCCGCCCATCGCGTCGACGAGCTTGGGGAAGTTGGCGAAGTCCACCTCGATGAGGTGGTTGATGTCGATGCCGAGGTACTGCTTGATGGTCCGCACGGCCAGCGCGGCCCCGCCGTAGGCGTAGGCGGCGTTGATCTTGGCCTGGCCGTGGCCGGGGATGTCGACCACGGTGTCGCGGGGGATCGAGAGGCGAGCGGAGGCGCCGCCGCCGGTGCGGATGAGCAGGATGCTGTCCGAGCGGCTGGGGGCGCCGATGGTCTGAGCCCCCGGCTCGGCGTGGCCCTTGACCCGAGCGTCGGAGCCCAGGACGAGGATCGTCTTCGCCGAGGTAAGCGGCAGCCCGCCGGCCAGCTCCTGGTCGACCGGGCCCGAGATCTTCCCCGACTGGATCTGGGCGCTGATCATGAAGAGCACGATCGACAGCGCGATCCAGCCGACGAGCGTCAGGACGATCCACTTGACGACGCGTCGCGGGGTGACCGGCTTGCGCAGCCCGGGCAGGCGGCGGCCGCCCTGCCGGGGCTCGCGACGGCGCAGCGCCTCGATCGCGTCGCCGTCCCGGCCGCCGCCGAAGAGGTGCGGGCGGGCGCGATACCG
The DNA here is from genome assembly GCA_033855575.1 of Solirubrobacteraceae bacterium. GTDB lineage: Bacteria > Actinomycetota > Thermoleophilia > Solirubrobacterales > Solirubrobacteraceae > BP-464. The sequence continues at coordinate 3,978 of JAWVFY010000395.1, read as the reverse complement.
CGTGTAGGCAGGCCGCTCGTCCGGTGGCTTGGGAGGCCGGGGTCCGGAGGCCATGGCGGGAGGGTAGGGTGCGGCCCATGCCGGCCGACTGCGTGATCGGCGTGGATCTCGGCGGGACGAAGCTGCTGGCGGGCGTCGTGGACGCCGACCTCGCGGTCCATCATCGTGCCTTTCGGCCCGCGCCGACCAGCAACGTGCTCGATGCCCTCGAGGCGATCGCTCGCGAGCTCATCCAGACCGCGGACGCTCCGGTCAGCGCCGTCGGCGTCGGCATCCCGTCGCTGATGGACACCGATCGGCGGACCGCGCGGTGGACCAACCACCTCGACCTCGAGGGCGTCGCCGTGGGCGACCTGCTGTCGGAGCGGCTGGGGCTGCCGGTGACCGTCGACAACGACGCCAACCTGGCGATGCTGGCCGAGCACCGGGCCGGCGTGGCGCGCGACGCCCGCCACGCGGTGATGCTCACGCTCGGCACGGGGATCGGCGGCGCGATGGTCCTCGGCGGCCGCCTCGCCCGCGGCAGCCGCGGCGCGGCGGGGGAGTGGGGCCACGTCACGGTCGATGCGGACGGGCCGCCCTGCCACGGCCACTGCCCGGGTCACGGCTGCCTGGAGACGATGGCCTCGGGCGTCGCGCTGGCCCGCGAGGGCGAGCGGTGGGCGGTCGAGCGGCCCGACTCTGCTCTGGGCCGCGAGCACGCGGCGGGGCGCCCGATCAACGGCGCGCTGGTCACCGAGCTGGCGCACGACGGCGACGAGGCGGCGATTGCCGCGGTGGCGGTGGTCGGCCGGTGGCTGGGCGTGGGACTGGCCTCGATCGCCAACGCGCTGGACCCCGAGGTGATCGTGATCGGCGGCGGGGTGGTCGCCTGCGGCGATCTGCTGCTCGAGCCGGCCCGCGCCGAGCTGCGGGCGCGGGCGCTGCCCCCGGTCGCCGGCGAGGTGCGGGTCGAGGCGGCCCGCTTCGGCGCGGAGTCCGGGATGCTCGGCGCGGCGCTCCTGGCGCGGTCGGGGGCGCTCGATGGCTGAGGCCGGCGGCGGGCGCCTGGTCGTCTGCCCGACGCCGATCGGCAACCTCGAGGACGTGACGCTGCGGGTGCTGGCGGCGCTGCGCGAGGCCGACGTGGTGGCCTGCGAGGACACGCGCCGTACGCGCGTCCTGCTCGACCGCTACGGCGTGACGGCCAAGCTCGTCAGCTACCACGAGCACAACGAGCGGTCGCGGGCGGGGCAGCTCGTGGAGCGGATGCGTGGCGGCGCGGTCGTGGCGCTGGTCAGCGATGCGGGGATGCCGTTGGTCAGCGACCCGGGGTTCGTGCTCGTCGGGGCCTGCGTCGCCGCCGGCCTCGCGGTCGAGGTCCTGCCCGGGCCCAGCGCGGCGCTGGCTGCGCTGGTGGCCAGCGCGCTGCCCGCGGAGACCTGGCGGTTCGTGGGCTTCCTGCCCCGCAAGGCCGGCGAGCTGCGGGCGGTCCTGGGCTCGCCGGAGACTGTGGTGGCGTTCGAGTCGCCGCGGCGGGTCGGGGCGTCGCTGGGGGTGCTGGCGGCGCTGGATCCGGAGCGCCCGGTCGCGGTGTGCCGGGAGCTGACCAAGGTCCACGAGGAGGTCGTGCGCGGCTCGGCGGCCGAGCTGGCGGCGCGCTACGCCGAAGAGGATCCGCGCGGCGAGGTGGTCCTGGTGATCGGCGGCGCGCCCGCTCCGGCCGCGGGGACGCCCGCGCCCGAGGCGCTGGACGCGGTCCGCAGGCTGGTCGCCGCCGGCGCGCGGCCCCGCACGGCCGCGACCGTGGTCTCGGAGCTCACCGGCACGGCCGCCAACGCGCTGTACCGCGCGCTGACCGAGGAGTGAAGCGCGCCGAGTCTGCATCGAAGGTGTGCCGATTCGCGCGCGCCGGGCGGTGATCGGCGCGGGCGGTCGTAGCGTCGCCGCATGCTCCGCGCCATCGCCATCGCCGCGTTGCTCGCAGCGCTCATACCGGGCGTGGCGCGGGGCGCCCCGTGGCGCTGGCCGGTGCGCGGCCGGGTCGTCGGTTCCTTCACCCTGTCCCCCGGCGCCCCGTACGCCGCCGGCCAGCGGCGCGGCCTCGCCATCCGCGCTTCGCCGGGTTCCTCGGTCGTCTCCGTGTGCGCCGGTCGTGTGGCCTTCGCTGGTTCTGTGGGCCGTGCGGGGCCGACGCTCAGCGTTGTGTGCGGCGCGGTGCGCGCCACCTACCAGGGACTGCGAGCGATCGCTCTGCGGCACGGCGCGATCGTCCTGCCGGGCGCGCCGGTGGGCGTGGTCGGCGCCGCCGGCGTCCTGCATCTGGGCGCGCGGGTGGAGCGGGGTGCGCGCGGTCCGCTGCGCTACACCGATCCCGCCCGCCTCCTCGGCGACCCGCCGCGACGGCTGCCGCCCTTGGGTCGCGCTCCGCGAGCCGGCTCGCGGCCGTCCCGGCCGACCGGGCCGCGCCCCGTCCTGCGCTCACCGCCCGTCGCCATCCGGGACCGGGGGCCGGAGGCCGGCCCTGCCCGTGCGCCGACGGTCGCCTGGTGGGGGCTCGGCCTGCTCGGCGCGGCGACGCCGGTCGGTGCCCTGACCCGGCGAAGGCGCCGGCAGCGCCGGCTCGCACGGGTCTCTCGAGCCCTGCGGCTCGACGGGAGGCCGTAGCCTGCCCCACCCATGTCGTTCTACGTCACGACGCCGATCTACTACGTCAACGCTGCGCCTCACCTGGGCCATGCGTACACGACGATCGGCGTCGACATCCTGGCGCGGCACATGCGCCAACGGGGGGAGGACGTGTTCTTCCTGACCGGCGTCGACGAGCACGGTGAGCCCGTGGCGCTGGCGGCCGAGAAGGAGGGGGTCACGCCGCAGGAGCTGGCCGATCGCAACGCGGCGCGGTTCCGGGAGCTGATGCCGCGGATCAACGCCTCGAACGACTTCTTCATCCGGACGACCGACCCCGAGCACAAGGCCGCGGTGCAGGCGGTGCTCCAGCGCATCCACGACAACGGCCACGTCTACAAGGGCCTGTACGAGGGCTGGTACTGCCCGCGCTGCGCGGACTTCAAGAGCGAGAACGAGATCGAGGAGGGCAACCGCTGCCCGATCCACCACATCGAGCTGACGCGCGAGAAGGAGGAGAACTGGTTCTTCGCGCTGTCCTCCTTCCAGGAGCGGCTCGAGGAGCTCTACGCCGGGCAGGCCGACTTCGTGATGCCGCGCCACCGCTTCAACGAGGCGCTGGCCTTCATCCAGGGCGGGCTGCAGGACGTCTCGCTGAGCCGCGCGAACCTGAGCTGGGGCGTCACCGTGCCGTGGGACCCCGAGCACGTCTTCTACGTCTGGTTCGACGCGCTGCTGAACTACTACACCGCACTGTCCTACGCCCGGCCCGGCGAGGACCTGACCGACCGCTACTGGCCGGCGACCTACCACGTGATCGCCAAGGACATCCTGAAGTTCCACTGCGTGTTCTGGCCGGCGATGCTGATGGCCGCCGACCTGCCGCTGCCCGAGCACGTCTTCGTCCACGGCTACCTGCTGATGGACGGCGAGAAGATGTCGAAGTCGCTGGGCAACGTGCTCGATCCGTTCGTCGTCATGGACCGCTTCGGCACCGACGCGCTGCGCTTCTACTGCTTCCGCGACGTGAGCTTCGGCCAGGACGGCTCGGTGTCGACGACGCAGTTCGAGCAGCGCTACGAGTCCGAGCTGGCCAACGAGCTGGGCAACCTGGCCAGTCGGTCGACGAACATGGTCGTCCGCTACCGCGACGGGGCGGTACCCGACGTCGAGCTCGATCCGGAGCTCGTCGGCGCCTTCGACGGCATGCCCGAGGAGGTCGCGCGGCTGCTCGATCGCGCGGAGGTCACCCAGGCGCTCGAGGTGATCTGGGAGCGGGTGCGCCGGCTGAACGCCTACGTCGCCGAGACCGAGCCGTCCTGGCCGAAGCTGACGTCGCGGAAGCAGTAGAAGCGCAGCGCGTCGGTGCCG
>JAWVFY010000394.1:0-5571 GCA_033855575.1 Solirubrobacteraceae bacterium | reverse complement strand
ATCGCCGCCCTGCCCGCCGACCGCAGGCCCGAGACGACCTCGGGCCGCGAGGGGTTCATCCATCCCTTCGAGGCCCACGGCGGGACCGCCCAGGCGACGGTGCGGCTGATCCTGCGCGACTTCGACGACGCCCGGTTGCAGGAGATGACCGACCTCGTCCGGGGCCTGGCCGACGACGTCGTCGCTGCCGCACCGGGTGCCACGGTCGACGTCGCGGTGCGCCAGCAGTACCCCAACATGCTCAAGCACCTCAAGGCGTTCCCCGAGGTCGTCGAGACCGCCACGCGCGCCTATGCCGCCGAGGGCATCGAGCCGATCCGCGAGCCGATCCGCGGCGGGACCGACGGCTCCCGGCTGAGTGCCATGGGGCTCCCGACGCCCAACCTCTTCGCCGGCGGCCACGACTTCCACTCGCCGCGCGAATGGGTCAGCGTCCAGGACATGGCGGCGGCGGCGGCCGTGGTCGTGCGGCTGGCCGCCGAGTGGGCCGGCGTCGCGTGACCGAGCCCCATGGCCACCACGGCGATCACGGCCACTCCCACGGCCTCGTCGATCCGTCGATCAAGCGCTCGCGCGAGGGCATCCGCGCGGTCGGGCTGTCGCTGCTGATCCTCGGGCTGGCCGCCGCCGTCCAGGCGCTCGTCTTCGCGCTGTCCGGCAGCATCGCGCTGCTCGCCGACCTGATCCACAACGCCGGCGACGCGGCCACCGCGTTTCCGCTGGCCATCGCCTTCGCGCTGCGCAGCGAGACGGCGGAGCGGCGCGCCGGCCTCGCGGTCGTGCTCGCCATCTTCGTCAGCGCGTGCGTGGCGGGCTACGAGGCGATCAATCGCCTCGCCCATCCGCAGACGCCGACCGCGCTCGGGGCGCTCGCGGTGGCCGGGGCGGTCGGCTACGCCGCCAACTTCCTGGCCGCTCGGGTGCGCACGAGCGCCGGCCGGCGGCTGGACAGCCCAGCGCTGCTGGCCGACGGTGCCCACGCCCACGCCGACGCGTATGTGAGCCTGGCCGTCGTGGCCAGCGCGGCGGTCGTCGCCGTGGGCCTGCGCATCGCCGACCCGCTGATCGGCCTGGCCATCACAGTGGTGATCCTGCGGATCACCTGGCAGTCCTGGCAGACGGTCCACGGCGGACACCACCATTGATGCCCGCCGCGGTCGCGTTCGACAACGACGGGCTCCTGCTCGGGACCGAGGACGCGTGGACGCGGGCGGAGGTCACGCTGTTCGCCCGACACGGCCGCGAGTTCACCCTGGAGGACAAGCGCGACCTGCTCGGGTCCTCGCGCGCGATCGCTGCGGGCAAGCTCGAACGGCTCCTCGACGCGCCGGGCCGGGGCGAGGCGCTGATGGACGAGCTCGAGGACCTCGTCATGGCCGAAGCGGCGAGGGGCATCGAGCCGATGCCCGGTGCGGTCGAGCTCGTCGACGCGCTGCGGGCCGCGGGCACGCCGCTCGCGGTCGTGACCAACGCGACGCGCGCGTTCGTGGAGCTGACGCTCGCCAGCGCGGCGATCCGCGACCGGTTCGAGGTCGTCGTGTGTGCGCAGGACGTCGTCCACCCCAAGCCGGCGCCCGACCTGTACCTGGCGGCCTGCGCCGCACTGCGCGTCGAGCCGGCCCGCGCCGCGGGCCTCGAGGACAGCGTGACCGGCGTGGCGGCGCTGAAGGCCGCGGGGCTGTTCGCGATCGGCGTGCCCTCGCTGCCGGGCGTCGTGCTCGAGCAGGCCGACCTCGTGGCGCCATCGCTCGCCGATCCGGCAGTTCACCGCGCGCTGGGGCTGTAGCTAGCCTCCGCCGTACGTGCCTCTCGCCGCTGCTTTCTTCGACGCGGTCGGCAAGTTCTTCTCGAACATTGCGTCGGTGTCGTGGGGCCCGCTGCTGCTGGGGATGCTGCTGTTCGGCTGCGACCTGACGCTGCGGTCGCGCGCCTACTTCCACGCGCTGCGCGCCGCCTATCCCGACGTGCGTATCTCGTGGCGGCGGGTCTGGGGGGCCTACGTCGCCGGCACCGGCGTCAACAGCGTGCTGCCCGCGCGCGGTGGGGACGTGGTCAAGCTGTTCCTCACCCACGGGTCGGTCGAGGGCTCGACCTACCCGGCGGTCGGGGCGACGTTCCTGGTGGAGGTCATCTTCAACTCGACGATCGCCATCCCGGTGCTGATCTTCGCCTTCACGCAGGGCGTGTTCCCCAAGCCGCCGGACTTCTCCAAGCTCAAGGCCTTCGACCTGGCGTTCCTGGCGTCGCACCCGCGCTTCCTGCTGTTCCTGCTGACCGCGTTCGCCTTCCTGATCCTGCTCGCCTTCGCGCTGCTCAGCCGCCGGGTCAAGCTGTTCTGGGCCCGCGTCCGCCAGGGCCTGACGATCCTGCGCGACCGCCGGCGCTACTTCCGCGAGGTGTGGCTCGTGCAGTTCGCGGGCTGGCTGTTTCGCGGCGCGGCGTTCTGGCTGCTGCTCGACGCGTTCCACATCGGCGGCTCGGTGCGCAACACGCTGCTCGTGTTCGGCGCCACGGCGGTCGCCTCGATCGTCCCGTTCACGCCGGGCGGCGCCGGTGTGCAGCAGGCCTTCCTGGTGACGATCTTCGGATCGGGCGCCGTGGCCTACTCCGTCGGTCAGCAGATCGCCCTGGCTGCCTTCAGCCTTGCGCTGGGCTTCTTCTCGATCGTCGTGATCTTCAAGTTCCGCAGCTTCAAGGAGGTCATCCACGCCGGCCGGCAGTCGCGGGCCGCGGCGGCCGAAGCCGCTAGATGATCAGCCGGCGCTCCATGCGCCAGACGGCCAGGCGCCAGGCCAGCAGGCCGAAGAGGACGAGCGCGCCGAGGTGCAGCAGATCCGTCGTGCCGTGCCAGCCGAACGAGGCGTGGCGGACCAGCTCGACGGTGTGGTGCAGCGGGTTGAACTCGGCCGCGACCTGCGCCCAGCGGGGCAGGCCGCTGATCGGGAAGTAGGTCCCGGCGACGAGGAACAGCGGCGTGATGACGATGCTCGTCACATAGGAGAAGTTGTCGATCGACTTCATGATCGCCGCGATGAGGATGCCGAAGGCGCCCCACCCGAACCCGGCCAGCGCGCAGATGAACGGCACGACGAGCATGCTCCACTGCGGCGGCAGGCCGAAGGCCATCGCGACCAGCAGTGGTGCGCAGCCGAACACCCCCGCACGCGCGGCGATCCACAGCGCCTCGGCCGTGACGAGCTCCTCGGTATCGACGGGCGCGGCGAGGATCGCGTCGTAGGTGTGCTGGTAGGTGTACTTGACGAACGTCGAGAACATCCCCGGGAACACCGAGGAGAACAGGACGGCGGTGGCCACGGTGCCGGTCCCGACGAACTGCACGTAGTCCAGGCCCTGGACCTTCGAGACCAGCGAGCCGAACCCGAACCCGAAGGCCAGCAGGTAGATCGTCGGCTCGACCGTCGAGGAGAACGTCGACGAGCGCCAGAACGCCGAGAAGTTGATGATCTCGCGCACCAGCACGCCGCTGAGGGCCGAGCGCTCGAAGCGGCGCAGGCGCGGCGGGGAGGCGGTTTCGGCGCTCATGCCACCTCCTCGCCGGTGAGCAGCACGAAGACGTCCTCGAGGTTGGCGGGGCGCCGCACGCCGTCGGGAACGGAGGCGCCGTCGTCGGCGCCGAGCACGGACACGCTCGTCCCCGTGCGCCGCGTGCGCAGGCCGTTGCGCCGCGCGCGGTCCTCCACGGCGGCCAGCTCGGCCGGCGGGCCGTAGACCTCGACCGCCTCGCGCCCGGCGTGCTCGACGACCAGCTCTGTCGGGCGCCCACGAGCGACCGCGCGGCCCTCGGCCATGATCACGACGGTGTCGGCCAGCCGCTCGGCCTCCTCGATGTAGTGCGTCGACATCAGGATCGAGACGCCCTCCGAGCGCAGCCGGTCGATCAGCGCCCACAGCTCCTGGCGGACCTGCGGGTCCAGCCCGACCGTCGGCTCGTCGAGCAGCACGAGCCGGGGCTGGTGGACGAGCGCGCGGGCGATGAGCAGCCGGCGGCGCATGCCCCCCGACAGCTCGGTGACCTTGGTGGCGCGGCGCTCGGTCAGGTTGGCCACCCGCAGCGCCCGGTCGACCGCCGCGTGGCGCTCGGCGCCGCGCAGCCGGTAGAGGTGCGCGAACACGCGCAGGTTCTGCTCGACGGTCAGCGTCGCGTCGAGGTTGTCGAGCTGCGGCACGACGCCCATCGCGGCGCGCGCGTGCTTGGACTCGCGCGGCAGCGAGAAGCCGAGGACCTCCAGCTCGCCCTCGTCGGCGATGGCCTGCGCGGTCAGCAGCTTCATGGTCGTCGACTTGCCGGCGCCGTTGGGGCCGAGCAGGCCGACGCAGGTGCCGACCGGGACGTCGAGGTCCAGCCCGTCGACGGCCGTCAGCGCACCGAAGCGCTTGACGACGCCGCTGAGACGGATGGCGAGCGACATGGAAGCCACCGTAGTCAGTGTGAGACGATCGCACCCATGTACGACTACGTGATCGTGGGGGCAGGGTCGGCCGGATGCGTGCTCGCGGCGCGCCTGACGGAGGACCCCGACGTGTCGGTGCTCGTGCTGGAGTCGGGCCCGCCCGACACCAACCAGAACATCCACGTCCCGCTGGGCTACCTGCAGCTCGGCCGCACCGAGATCGACTGGGACCTGGCGACCGCGCCCGAGCCGTTCTGCGACAACCGCCGCATCCCGCTGCCCCGCGGCCGGGTGCTCGGCGGCTCGTCCTCGATGAACGCCATGGTCTACATCCGCGGCAACCGCGCCGACTACGACGGCTGGGGCATCCCCGGCTGGTCCTACGACGATCTGCTGCCGTACTTCATCAAGGCCGAGGACAACGAGCGCGGCGCCAGCGAGTTCCACGGCGCCGGCGGGCCGCTGCCGGTCTCCGACAGCCGGTCGCGCAACCCGATGGCGGTCGCGTTCGCCGAGGCGGGGGTCGAGGCCGGCTTCCCGGCCAACGACGACTTCAACGGCGCGACGCAGGACGGGTTCGGCCTCTACCAGGTCACCCAGCGCAACGGCATGCGGGCCAGCGCCGCCGTGGCCTACCTGCACCCGGCGATGGAGCGGCCCAACCTGACGGTGATGCCCTACATGCACGTCCATCGCGTGCTGTTCGAGGGCACCCGGGCGGTTGGTGTGGCCGCCGCGCAGCTCGGTCAGGTCAACGAGTTCCGCGCCGAGCGCGAGGTCATCCTCTGCGGCGGCACCTACAACTCACCGCAACTGCTCACGGCGTCGGGCATCGGCCGTGGCGAGGAGCTGACAGCGCTGCAGATCCCGATCGTCGCCGAGCTGCCGGGTGTCGGCATGAACCTGCAGGAGCACGCGAACGTCTGGCTGCGCTGGGACACCGACGAGCCGGTGACGCTCTTCGGTGCGCTGACCGAGGAGAACATGGCGCTGTTCGAGCAGGGCACCGGACCGCTCACCTCCAACGCCGCCGAGACCGGCGGGTTCGCCCGCACGAGCGCCGACCTCGCGGCACCGGACATGCAGTTCCACATGTTCCCCGGCCCGTTCGAGGAGGACGGCCCGGCGTCGGCGCACGGCTTCGCCGCCTGCGTCTGCC
>JAWVFY010000393.1:0-6616 GCA_033855575.1 Solirubrobacteraceae bacterium | reverse complement strand
CGCGCGGTCCGCGGCGGCCTCGTCGACTGCGCGCTGGCGCTCGGCTTCGAGAAGATGGAGATGGGCTCGCTGGGCGTCAAGTGGACCGATCGGACCAACCCGATGGACAAGCACGTCGAGGCGATGTTCGCGGTGCGCGAGCCCGAGGCCTCTCCCCCCGCCCCGCAGCTGTTCGGCAACGCCGGCCGGGAGCACATGGAGCGCTACGGCTCCACGCCCGACCACTACGCGTGGATCGGCTGGAAGAACCACAAGCACTCCGTCGACAACCCCTACGCGCAGTTCCAGACCGAGTACTCGCTCGACGAGATCAAGGCCGCGAAGATGATCCACGAGCCGCTGACCAAGCTGCAGTGCTCGCCGACCAGCGACGGCAGCGCCTGCGCGATCGTCGCGAGCGAGCGCTTCGTCGACGAGCACGACCTGTGGGACCGCGCGATCGAGATCGCCGGACAGTCGATGGTCACCGACATGGCCTCGACGTTCGACTCGAAGTCGGCGATCCGCGTCGTTGGCTACGACATGTCGCGCGAGGCGGCGCGGCGCGCCTACGAGGAGGCAGAGGTTGGGCCCGACGACGTCGACGTCATCGAGCTGCACGACTGCTTCAGCGCCAACGAGCTGATCACCTACGAGGCGCTCGGCCTGGCCGAGGAGGGCCACGGGCACGAGCTCGTCGAGCGCGAGGACACGACCTACGGCGGTCGCTGGGTGGTCAACCCGTCCGGCGGGCTGATCTCCAAGGGCCACCCGCTCGGAGCCACCGGGCTCGCGCAGTGCAGCGAGCTGACGTGGCAGCTGCGCGGGACGGCCGACGCGCGGCAGGTGCAGGGCGCCAAGGTGGCGCTGCAGCACAACATCGGGCTCGGCGGAGCCGCGGTCGTGACCGTCTACAAGCCCGCGGCCTGACCGCAGCGGCAAGCGGGGGGCCGTTGGGCGGTTAACCGGTAGAACACCGGCCATGCTGCCGCGTACGATCGTCGCCTCGTGTCTGCTCGCCCTCTGCGCCACCGCTCCGGCGAGCGCCCGGCCCGGGCCCGACCTGCTCTATGCCGGCGCAGCGGTCGCGCCGCAGCTGACCAACTCAGGGATCTGGAAGGCCCCGCCGATCCTCGTCTCGGGAACCACGGCCTACCGGCGCGGCGAGTTCCTCTACCAGGACTACCTCTACGACGATCACGGCGCGCAGGAGACGCCCGATCCCAGCGACCCGCGGACCGGCGGCGATCTGTTCTCCAGGCCCAACGGCACCTACACCTACCCGACCGATCCGCGCTACGCCGGCAACGCGGCCGACATCGTCGAGTTCCGGCTCAAGCCGCTCGCCGACGCCACGGCGTTTCGCCTCACGCTCAACACGCTGAAGGACCCGTCGCTCGTCGCGTTCACCATCGCGCTGGGCAACCTCAGCAGCCCGAGCCGACCGCTGCCCTTCGGCGCCAACGTCAGCGCGCCGGCCGACGTGGTGGTCACCGTGCATCCCAAGCCGGGCGGCGGACTGACCTCCTCGATCCTGACGACGGGCTCGTCGCGCTTCGCGGACGGCACGGCGGCCGTCTCGGTCGATCCGGAGCGCCGGCAGATCGAGGTCCGCCTGCCGCACGACGTCTGGAACCCGCGGCGTGGCACGCGCCGCGTCGCGCTGGGCGTCGGGCTGTGGGACGCGGCGAACGGCCGGTACCTGCTCCCGCAGCTCGCGGCGGACGCGACGCACCCAGGCGGCGGGGGCGCGGGCGGCGCCGCGCCGGCGTTCTTCAACGTCGCCTTCCGCACCGACGAGGACGTGCAATCGCCAACCGAGGGCACGGCCGTGATCACCTCGCCGGCCTGGTGGCGCGACCGCCAGCAGGGCGTCGACCTCGCCAAGGGCGACATCTCGCACTTCTCGACCCGCGTGGACTTCGCCAAGCTGGCCCGCCGCGTCACCGACAACCGCGACGTGCCGAAGACGGGCGCGATGGACCGCATCCTGCCCAGCCACTTCGAGCTGCACCAGGGCACCGACTTCAGCCAGCAGTGCCTGGCCGCCGCGGCGACCTGCCCCGGCCAGTACCAGAGCCGGCTGCAGCCCTACGCGATCTACATCCCGCACAGGCGGCGGCCGGCGCCGGGGTACGGGATGACGCTGCTCATGCACTCGCTCTCGGCCAACTACAACCAGTACCTCGGCACCCGCAACCAGTCGCAGTTCGGCGACCGCGGCGACGGCTCGATCGTCATCACGCCCGAGGCGCGCGGGCCCGACGAGGACTACCAGAACTACGGCGCCGCGGACGTCTTCGACGTGTGGAACGACGTCGCCCGACGCTACGCGCTCGATCGCTCCCGCTCCGTGGCGACCGGGTACTCGATGGGCGGCGTCGGGTCGTTCGTGCTCGGCGAGCAGTTCCCGGATCTGTTCGCGCGCATCCAGCCGACGGTGGGCTTCGAGACCAACCCGGGCCTGGAGGCCTCGCTGCGCAACGTGCCGGTGCTGATGTGGAACAACCACGGCGACGAGCTGGCCAACGAGGCGCTGTTCAACCTGACCGCCGCGGAGCTCGACAGCCTCGGCTATCGCTACACGCTCGACGCGTTCCAGCCCTGCGCCAACGCCGCGTGCAGCCCGCTGTTCCCCAACCACCTGCAGCTCGCGGTCAACGACCAGTTCGGGCCCGCCGCGGCGTTCCTCGACGATGCCGCCATCGACGCCGATCCCGCGCACGTGACCTACGTGGTCGACGCGGCGCGCAACCATCGCGAGCTGGGGCTCGTGGGCGACCACGCCTACTGGGTCTCGGGCCTCACGGTGCGCGACCCGTCGACCAGCGCGGCGGGGACCGATCCGGGCGGGCAGATCGACGTCGTCTCGCACGGCGACGGCGCGGTCGATCCCGCGAGCACCTCGTTGCCGCCCGGCATCGGCACGCTCGGCGGGGGGAACCTCGGGCCGCTGGTCTACACGCGGATCGGACGGGCCTGGAGCGCGCTGCCGCCGGGCCCGGCGAGTGACGCGCTGACGGTGACGGCGACCAACATCGCCACGGCCACCATCGACCCCAGGCGGGCCGGCGTGACGTGCGCGGCCAGGGTCGACATCACCAGCGACGGCCCGCTCGCCGTGACGCTGGCCGGCTGCAACCGGACGGTGACCGGGGGCTAGTGGGTCTCGCGGTCGTCGGGCGGCCGGCGCTGCGCCGCGATGCGCGCGGCGATGCCGGAGGCGACGAGGCCGAGCCCGACGGCGGCAGACTGCACCACGCGGAAGCCGGTGAACGGCAGGAGGCCGTGGCTCGCTCCCTGCCGGCCGGTCCGCACGCTGCGGGCGGCGAGGACGACGGGCCGGGTGGGCCGCGCCGTGCCGACACGGTGGGTGCCACCCGTGTGGTGGCTCGTGGCCCCGAGTACGCGCGTCACCACCGGCTGCCGGCCCGCCTGGGCGGAGGCGCCCTGGACCGCCGGCGAACCCCCGCTCGCCGTCGCGCCCACGCTGTTGCTCTCGGACGAGACGCCTCCCCCCGCGCGGCTGTCGAACGCCTGCGCGGCGGTCGGCAGAACCACCGAGGTCACCAGCGGCAGGCCCACGCCGAGCACCACCGCCTTGCGGATGACTGCGCGACGGGTCGGCAACGAGGCGGGAGCGCGTTCCTCCTCCAACAGCCCGAGCACCTCGAGGCGAGCGACGATCCCGTCCACGCTCGCCTCGGAGACGTCGGCCGCCGCGGCCAGTTCGGCTCGGCCTGCCCGTCCGTCGCACGCACGCCAGACGCGTGCCGCGTGATCGGTCAACCGGTGCGCGATGTGGTGCACGTCGTCGACCACGACCACTTCGCCATCCATGTCGCGGACGAGCCGGAACTGCTTCGCCTGCGGCGCTCCCATTCGCCTCCCCGCCTTTCCGTGACTGAGGTAGCAAAAACGATAGAACAGCCATCGCCGACGTGCGCCGCCTCGTGGCGGCTGCGAACATCGCTCGCCGTGACCGTGGTGGCGGTGCAGGTGTTCGGCGTGGCGCTCGCGATCGAGGTCGCCGACCCGTCGCTGATCCCTGCCGTGCGCGATCTGCTGCCCCCGGGATACGAGGCGATCCCGGCGACCCCGGGGCTGCCCCGGTTCGCGCTCGCCGCGGGCGAGGCCGCGGCGGCACTCGAGGAGCTCGACGGGCGGCTGCGGGCGCACATCGCCGAGCACGCGCGCCACCACGTGTTCGTGCACGCCGGCGTCGTGGCGGTCGGCGGCCGGGCCATCGTGCTCCCGGCCCCGACGCACGCGGGCAAGACCGCGCTCGTCGTCGCCCTGCTGCAGGCCGGAGCCGTCTACTACTCCGACGAGTTCGCGGTGCTGGATGGCACCGGCCGCGTGCTCCCCTACGCCAAGCCGCTGACCGTACGGTCGGCCGACGGGCGCCGCTCGTCCCGCGTCACCGCAGCGTCCCTCGGCGCCGCCACCGGCGACGGCCCGGCCGCGGTCGCCATGATCGCCGCCACCCGGCATGTCAGCGGCGCGACGTGGGCGCCGCAGCCCAGATCGGCTGCCGACGGCACGATGCTGCTCCTCTCCCACGCGGGACAGGCGCGCGGCGATCCGGCCCGCGTTCTCGAGTCTGTCTCTCGCGCCGCGGAGGGCGCGATCGTGCTCGAGGGCCCACGCGGCGAGGCGGCCGCGGCCGCCGCCGCGCTGCTCGCCGCGCTGTGACCCTGGCTCAGCCGCGGCGCAACGCCGCCAGCCCGTGCAGCAGCTCGCGCGCGGCCGCCTCGCCGAGCTCGAGCGAGCGCAGGCGGTAGCTCTCGTCGGGCGCGTGGATTGCGTCGTCGGAGAGGCTGAAGCCCGAGACGATCGTCGGGATGCCCTTGGCGGCCAGGTCGGCGACGACCGGAATCGAGCCGCCGATGCTCGGGTACACGGGCGCGACGCCGCAGGCGCGTTCCAGCGCCTCCCCCGCCAGCTTGAGGGCGGGGCTCTCCGGGTCGAAGTGCGACGGCTCGCCGACGTGCGCGGTGACCTCGAGCTCGGCCCCCTCCGGAGCGGCCTCGCGCAGCAGCCGCTCGACCTCGGCGCGCATCGCCTCGGCGCTCTGCCCGGGCGCCAGGCGCAGCGTCACCGCGGCGCGGGCCTCCGCGGGGATCACCGTGCGCTCGGCGCCCGCCTCGATGTGGTTGAGGTCGACGCACGGCAGCGCGCCGGTGCGCTCGTGGAACTCGGCGGCGGCCTGTGGCGACACCGGCCGTGCCCCGACCTCCGCCAGCAGCTCGGCACCCGGCCGCAGCCGGGTCCACGACTCGCGCTCGACGGCGCTCGGCGTCTGAACGCCGGCGGCCAGCTCCGGCCGCACCCGCCCCTCATCATCGGGCAGCACGGCGGCAACGATGCGGTGCAGCGCATGCAGCGCGTTGAGCGCCGCGCCGCCGTAGATGCCCTGGTGGATCAGCCGCTCGCCGGTGCGCACGGTCAGGTGGACGTGGACGATCCCCCGCAGCCCGACGGTGACCGCCGGAGTCTCCGCGTCCTCCATGCCGGAGTCGAAGACGATCGCGGCGTCGGCGCCCCGCTCGTCCTGGGCCACCCAGCTCGCCACCGCGGCGCCGCCCATCTCCTCCTCGCCCTCGATCAGCACGCGCACGTTGACCGGCAGCTCGCCGGCGCCGGCCAGCTCGCAGGCGACGTGGAGCAGCGGGAAGAAGTTGCCCTTGTCGTCGGCGGTGCCGCGTCCGTAGAGCCGGCCGTCGCGGATCGCCGGCTCGAACGGTGGGCTCGTCCAGGCCGCGGGATCGCCGACGCCCTGGACGTCGTAGTGACCGTAGATCAGGACGGTCGGGGCGCCCGCGTCGCTCGCGGGCAGATCGCCGACGACGATCGGGTTGCCGCCGTCGATGGTCACCAGGTCGGCGCTGCCGCCCGCGGCCCGCACCTTGGCGGCCGCCCACTCGGCGGCGCGCACGAGATCGGCCGGATCGCCCTCGCCGGTGGAGATCGACGGGATCCGCAGCCAATCGATGAGCTCGCCGAGCAGTACCTGGTTCATGCCGCGCAATCTAGAGTCCCGCGACGTGACCCCCGCCGAACGCGTCCGCGCCTACTACGACGACCTCTCCGGCGGCGACGCCGAGGCCGTCGCGCGCCACTTCACCGAGGACGCTGTCCACTACTACACGCGCCGCGCGCCGCACCTCGGAGCGGCGCAGATCGCCGGCAACGCGGTCGCCGCCGTCGAGCACCTCAACGCAGTCTGGGTGCTCGAGAACATCGTCGCCGACGACGAGCAGGCCGCGATCGAGTGGTCGATGGCCTTCGACCACCCGACCAAGAAGACCCGCATGCTCGACCGCGGCACCGAGTGGTTTCGCTTCCGCGACGGCCTGATCTCCGAGGTCCGCGCCTACTACAACGAGCGCGGCGGGGACCTCATCGGCTTCGACCACGCCGGGCGCGGCCACACGGTCCTTCCGTGAACCCGTTCAGCGCCGAGCACGAGGAGCTGCGGGAGTCGATCCGCCGGTTCGTGGCCAACGAGCTGCGCCCCCACGCGCGGGAATGGGAGGACGCGCGATGGTTTCCCAACGAGGTCTTCGGCCGGATGGGCGGGCTCGGGTTCCTCGGGCTGAAGTACCCCGAGGCCTACGGCGGCCAGGGCGGCGAC